>MTPE01000286.1 GCA_002011835.1 Desulfarculaceae bacterium JdFR-95
GGGCGTCCGGGGGTGGGGAGCCGGGGGTGGGGGGCATCTCTCTCGCGCACCGCTGGGCGCGGGGCTGGCTGCCGCGCCGTCTGGGGGTGTGAGTGGCCGCCACCCGCATCCGGGGATAGGGCTGGCGAGGGCGGTCCCCTAGAAGTTCTCCAGCACCGAGTCGTGGATGGTCTGGGCCATGTCCTGGGCCAGCTCCTCGATGGCGGCCTGTTTGTTGGCCTCGGTGGTGGTGTTGTCGTCGGAGACGCTGTAGGTGCGCTGTTGCTTCAGGTCCTTGCGCTGCCAGATCACCTTGCCGTCGCGGCGGCGCACCAGGCGCAGGTCCACGGTGATGGTGATTCGGCGCTGGCGGCTGGTCTCTTCGGCGGTGTAGGCCACGTCTTCCACGTCGGCACGGGTGATGACGCCGTAGAGCACCGCGTCCGCCCGTCCGGCGCTCACCACGCGCAGGATCTGGCTGCGGGTGAACTGGAAGATCACCTCGTCGGTGAAGATGGACTCGATGCGCGCCTCGCCGGTGTGGTTGCGGAACATGGGCACCGCGATGCTGCGCACGTCTTCGGGCAGGTTGCTGGTCTTGCCGCGGAAGCGATACCCGCAGGCCGCGACCACCACCGCCAGGGCCACCAGGCCCGCCACCAGGATGGCTCGTCTCACCACCACCTCCTTGCCCCGTCGGTACAGGGAGCTCACACCACCAGGTTGACCAGCTTGCCCTGCACCACGATGATCTTCTTTATCTCCTTGCCCGCGATGAACTTCTGCACCCCGGGGTCGGCCAGGGCCGCCTGGCGCAGGGCCTCGTCGTCCGCGTCGGCGGGCAGCAACAGCTGCGCTCGCTTCTTGCCGCCCACCTGCACCACCACCACTTTCTCGGCCTTGACCAGGGCCTTCTCATCATAGGACGGCCAGGGCTGGTCGATCAAGAAGCCTTGGTGTCCCAGGCGCTCCCACAGCTCGTCGGCGATGTGGGGGGCGATGGGGCTGATCAGCTTCACCGCCGCCTCCACCGCCTCGCGCAGCACCGCGGCCCAGGCCGGGTGCTGGCGGGCCTGGGCGTCCTGCTCCACCAGGCTGATCAGGTTCACCAGCTCCATCACCGCGGCGATGGCGGTGTTGAACTGGAAGCGCCCGCTGATGTCCTCGCCCACCTTCTTGATGGTCTGGTGGGTCTTGGTGTGCAGATCGGCCAGGGCGCCGGTCAGTTTCTCGCCGCCGGCATAGGGCTCCACCCCGCGGGCGTGTTCGGCCACGGCCAGCGACACCCGCCACAGACGCTGCAGGAAGCGGTAGGCGCCTTCGGCCCCCTGGTCGGTCCAGTCCAGGTCGCGCTCCGGCGGGGCGGCGAACAGCATGAAGGTACGCACCGCGTCCGCGCCGTAGCGCTCCACCATCTCGTCGGGGTCCACCACGTTGCCCTTGGACTTGGACATCTTGGCCCCGTCCTTGATCACCATGCCCTGGGTGAGCAGGTTGGTGAAGGGCTCGTCGCAGTGGATCAGCCCCAGGTCGCGCAGCACCTTGGTGTAGAAGCGCGAGTAGAGCAGGTGCAGCACCGCGTGCTCGATGCCCCCGATGTACTGGTCCACCGGCATCCAGTAGGAGGTGGGACCGGGGTCCAGGGGGCCCTGGTCGTAGTGGGGGCAGGCGTAGCGCGCGAAGTACCAGGAGGACTCCACGAAGGTATCCATGGTGTCCACCTCGCGCCGGGCGGGGCGGCCGCAGCGGGGGCAGTCCACCCGCACCCACTCCTCCAGATCGGGCAGGGGCGAGCCCCCCGTGGGCGGCAGCTGCGCCTCCAGGGGCAGCACCACGGGCAGGTCCTCCTCCGGCACCGGCACCAGGCCGCAGTCCTCGCAGTGGATCATGGGAATGGGCGCACCCCAGTAGCGCTGGCGGCTGATGCCCCAGTCGCGCAGGCGGTAGTGCACCGTCTCCCGGCCCAGGCCCCGGCGCTCCAGCTCCGCGGCGATGGCCCGCATGGCCTCCTGGCTGCTCATGCCGTCGAAGGGCCCGGAGTTGATCAGGGTGCCATAGTCGGTGAAGGCCTGGGTCATGTTCTCCACCCCGATGGGGCCGTCCGGCCCCACGATCACCTCCACCAGGGGCAGGCCGTATTCCTTGGCGAACTCGAAGTCGCGCTGGTCGTGGGTGGGCACCGCCATCACCGCCCCGGTGCCGTAGTCCATGAGCACGAAGTTGGCCACATAGATCGGCATGCGCCGGCCGGTGAGGGGGTTGCGACACCAGGCGCCGGTGAACACACCCTCCTTCTTGCGCTCGTCGGCCCGGTCGGCATAGCTCTGGCGGGCCACCTTGTCGATGAACTCCTTGACCGCCTGCTCCTGCTCGGTGCCTTCGGCCAGCTCCAGGGCCAGGGGGTGCTCCGGGGCCAGGCTCATGAAGGTGGCGCCGTAGAGGGTGTCGGCCCGGGTGGTGAATACCTTGATCACCCCCTCGCGCCCCTCCAGGGGGAAGTGGGTCTCCGCCCCGTGGGACTTGCCGATCCAGTTGCGCTGCATAGTCTTGACCCGCTCCGGCCAGCCCGGCAGCTTGTCCAGCCACTCCAACAGCTCCTCGGCGTAGCGGGTGATGCGGAAGTAGTAACCCCACAGCCGCTTCTGGCCCACCGGCTCGCCGCAGCGCCAGCACAGGCCCTGCTCCACCTGCTCGTTGGCCAGCACCGTGCGGCAGTGCTCGCACCAGTTGACCAGCGACAGCTTGCGGTAGACCAGGTCCTTCTCCCACATCTTGAGGAAGACCAACTGCTCCCAGCGGTAGTAGGAGGGGTCGCAGGTGGCGAACTCCCGGTCCCAGTCGTAGGAGTAGCCCAGGCGCTTGAGCTGCTTGCGCATGAACTCGATGTTGTCGTAGGTCCAGCGTGCGGGGTGGGTGTTGTTGGCGATGGCCGCGTTCTCCGCCGGCATGCCGAAGGCATCCCAGCCCATGGGGTGCAGTACGTTGTAGCCCTGCATGCGCTTGAAACGGGCCAGGCCGTCGCCGATGCAGTAGTTCCGCACGTGGCCCATGTGGATGCGCCCGCTGGGGTAGGGGAACATCTCCAGGCAGTAGAACTTGGGCCGGCTGGGGTCCTCGGACACCTTGAACACCCCGGCCTGCTGCCAGCGGGCCTGCCACTTGGCCTCCACCTCTGCGGGACGGTAGCGATCTGCTTGTGCCGACATGATTTCTCGCTTCCCCCTGCTGAAAGAATCCGTGGCGCGGATGAGCGACCGCCAGCGACAGCGCAAAAGCACAACAGTGGACCGTATGTATCACAGGGCCTGGCACTTGTAAACCGCACCCGCCCTTGACTGAGCCCGCCTCAGCGGTAAGGCTAGGGTAACGGAGCGGCCCCGCCGGGAGGTAACCCATGATAATCGACGCCCACGCCCACGCCTTCCTGCCCGAGGACCTGCGCGTCCTGGAGGAACGTATGACCCTCCTGGACGCCTCCCTGCCCGACCAGGACCCCAACAAGTGGTACTTGCGGGGCCGGGGTGACCTGGAGGGCATGGCCCAGGACATGGCCGCCGCAGGGGTGGACCGCTGGGTGCTGCTGCCGGTCTCGGGCAAGCCGGAGCGGGTGCCGGAGCTGCTGCGCTGGGTGGCCCGCGCCGCCCAGGAATTCCCCCAGGTGATCCCCTTCGGCCTCCTCCACCCGGCCGGTGAGGTGCAAAGCGACCTGGAGCTGATCCTGGAGCTGGGCCTGAAGGGCATCAAACTGCACCCCTTCGTGCAGCGCTTCGTGCTCAGCGACCCCGAACCCCTGCAGATGCTGGGCCTGGTGGCCGAGGCAGGGCTGCCGGTGGTGGTGGACACCCTCTACGCCCCCGGCATGATCCGGGCCAAGCCCCACCTCAAGTGGATCATGGAGACCTTCGGCTTCAAGGGCTGCGAACCCGCCCACCTGGCCGCCGCGGCCCGCGCCCACCCCAGGCTCAAGCTCATCGCCGCCCACGGGGGCAGCCTTTACGGCTGGGACGTGCTGGAGCCCCTGTGGGACCTGGACAACGTCTACTTCGACATCTCCTACCTGCGCGGCGTGATACCCGACGCCCAGGTGGTGGAGCTGATCCGCCGCAAAGGGCCGGAGCGGGTGATCTACGGCTCGGACGCACCCTGGCGCCGGCCCGGTCCCTACCGGGAATGGTTCGAAGAGCTGCCCCTGGGCCGCGACGAACGCCAACAGGTGGCCGCCGGCACCATCAGCCAGCTGGTGGGCCTGTAGGCAGAAGCGCGCCCCCCTGGCCGGGGAAAGCAAGTAGGTCGTCCCGCGGTGCGAGGGCGGGGCGGCCTTTGTCCTGCGTGGGGAAGTGGTCCGGGCGGGAGGGGTGGCTTTCCCCGGCCAGGGGGGCCGGCCGCAGTATGCCCCCCCGC
>MTPE01000285.1 GCA_002011835.1 Desulfarculaceae bacterium JdFR-95
GTCCGAGGTGGCGGCCAACACCTGCCGGTCGCCCGGTGTCAGCGGCTGGGAACGGTCCAGCACCACCAGGGCCAGGTCGGCCCGGCTCAGCCGCTCCTGGGCCAGCTGCACCCCCAGGGCCTCCACCTCGTCGGTGGTGTCGGCCAGGCCCGCGGTGTCCACCAAGCGGCACACCACCCCCCCGATAAGGGCCGCCTCCTCGATGGCGTCGCGGGTGGTGCCGGGCCGGGGGGTGACGATGGCGCGGTCTTCCTGCAGCAGGGCGTTGAACAGGCTGCTCTTGCCCACGTTGGGCCGGCCGCACAGCACCACCACCCCGCCCTCCCGGAAGACCCGTTTCCGCTCCCGGGCCTGCAGGATGTCCTCCAGGGGGGCGATCACCTCCTGCTCCAGCATCCGGGCCAGCTCCGGCCCGGCGATCTCCTCCACCTCATCGGGGAAGTCCACCGCCGCCTCCACCGCGGCCGCAGCCCGCACCAGGGCCGCGCGTACCGGCGCCAGCCTCCGCGCCAGGCCCCCGGCCAAGGCGCCCAGGGCCAGGCGCGCCTCCACTTGGCTCTGGGCCGCCACCAACTGGGCCACGGCCTCGGCCTGGTCCAGGCTGATGCGCCCGCCCAGAAAGGCGCGCAGGGTAAACTCGCCCGGTCCGGCCAATCGGCAGCCCGCCTCCAGGCACAGCTCCAGCACCCGGCGGGTCACGGCCGGCCCGGCGTGGCCCTGGAACTCCACGGTGTCCTGGGTGCTATACGTGTGTGGAGCACGGAAGAAAACGCACAACACCTCGTCCACCACCTCGCCCGACTCCGGCGTCACCACCTGGCCGTAGAGCAGGCGGCCCACCGGGGGGGGATCGGGCAGAGGGCCGCGCCGCCAGCGGAACAGGCGCCGGCCCACCTCCCAGGCCTGGGGTCCGCTGACGCGCACGATGCCGATCCCGCCGGGGCCGGCGGCGGTGGCGATGGCGGCGATGGTGTCTTGCAGGTCCAACATGGGGGTATTATAGCTTGGCGCGCGTCTTTTGGTGGCGGGCGGAGTCTCGGCGATGCGAAAGCCGTTTACGCAACCCAAGGTCCCTCTGGGAGACGAAGGCATGTATTTCGAGGAATTTCAGATCGGTACAGAATACGAAACCCCCTGGAAGACCATTGAGGCCAAGGAGGTGGATGCCTTCGTGGCCCTGAGCGGGCTCAAGCTGCCCATGTTCCTGAGTGACCAGGGGGCGGCACGGATGGGCCGTTCCCGGCGCCTGGTGCCTGGGCCCATGATCCTGGCGGTGGCCATGGGGCTGGTCTTCGAGGCGGGCCTGTTCGACCACGTGGTGGCGGTGGCGCGCTTCGACCGCCTGGAGTTCCTGCGGCCGGTGTATCCGGGCGACCGCATCCAGATCCGGGTACGGGTGGAGGAAACCCGCCCGGACGCCAAGGCTGGCCGCGGAGTGGTGCTCTTGGGATACGAGGCCCGCAACCAGGACCTGGCACCAGTCATGCGCGCCCTGGGTACCTATCTCTTTCAGCGGGAGCCGGGGGCCTGATGCGAAGGGAGGGGTGTTGGCGGCGCCCCTTTTGGTCCCCAGAGGCCGAGGTGCTGAAGTCCAGGGCGTCCGCGTCTGCGGGCTGCTGGGGGGATCTTCGGTAAGTATCTTGTTTATTTAAGTAAAACTCATCTGGTTCGCCCCTGGAGCCGCGGCGCAATTTTTTTCTTGACTTTGCCGGGGCCAATAGCTTAAATTTAGAGATTAGCGTGTCGCCCCTCTCCTGGCATGGGAGAGGGGCTCCGCTGTCCCGGTTGGCCAAGGCGGGACGGCAGAGAAAGGGACGAGGCTTCGCCAGCCTCGATGGCTGAAGGAACCATACCATGAACACCGCCAGAGAGCAAAGCGCCTACCAGCGACTGGCCGCGCACATGGACGACGCCCCCCTGGGCGCGCCCAACGGACCAGAGCTGGAGGCCATCCTCGCGGAGCTGTTCTCTCCCCAGGAGGCCGAGATAGCAGCGCGGCTCCCCTTTCGGCCCACACCCTTGGCCCGCCTGGCCGAGGAGCTGGATATGGAGGCCGAAGCCCTGGAGGCGCACCTGGCGGACATGGCCCGGCGGGGACTGGTGTTCCAGGGCCGGGGAAGCAAGGGCCTGCGCTACAGCCTGCTGCCCATCGTGCCCGGCATGCTGGAGCTGCAGTTCATGGGAGGCGAGGTCTCTCCCCGCTTGCGGCACCTGGCCAAGCTTTTCGAGGCCTACTACCGCCCCGGCATCGGGCGCGCCCTGGTGGAGGCGGGCAAGGCCGGCACACCCTACAGCCGGGTGATCCCCGTGGGACGGGTGGTGGAGAACCGCCAGGAGATCCTGCCCCACGAGCAGGCGGCCAAGGTGGTGGAAGCCCAGGAATTTCTCGCTCTCACCACCTGCTACTGCCGGCACGAGGCCGAGCTCTTGGACAAGGCCTGCGGCGCACCCAAGGACGTGTGCCTCATCTTCGGGCCCTTTGCCCGCTACGTGGTGGACCGGGGCCTGGCGCGAGAGATCGACCGCGCAGAAGCACGGGAGGTGCTGGAGCGGGCCGAAGAAGCTGGGCTGATCCACGTCAGCGACAACGTGGCCGCTGGCGCAAACTTCATCTGCAACTGCTGCGGGTGCTGCTGTCTGTTCCTCAAGACCGTCACCGCCCTGGACGCGCCAGGCTCGGTGGCTCCGGCCGCTTGGCTGGCCGTGGTGGACGCGGCCGAGTGTACCGCCTGCGGGGCCTGCGCCGACGCCTGCCAGGTGGGGGCCGTGACCCAGCAGGACGAAGACCCCGCCCAGGTGGACCCCGAACGCTGCCTGGGCTGCGGACACTGCGCCACGGCCTGCGCCTTCGAGGCCATCACCATGGAGCGCCGCCCAAAACCACCGGCGCCCGCCGCCAACTGGCCCGAGCTCACCACCCGGCTGCTGGGACAGCGGAAAAAGAGCGCCTGAAGACCAGCCCAGGGCTTGCCCCTGGCAAACTGCGGTTTACTTTATAAGAAGGGACTGTTTGCCGACAAAGTAGGCAGCACAACCAAAAANCGAAAGGGCTCGCGAGGCCAAAANCAGGGGGGCCAGAACCCAAACCAACCACGGGTGGCAAACGCCCCAAAAACCAAGCACCAACGGCCACGCCCACAGCCCGAGCAACCCAAAACCCCGAAACACCCGGGCCGACAAACCCGGCCCGAAACTAGGAAGACGAGCCATGGCCGAGATTGCGGAACGCACCAGTGACCTGAGCCTGGACACTCCGGTCACCTACTTCAAGGAGGTGGAGGGCCGCGAGCTCCTCACCCCTGAACGGGAACTGGAGCTGGGCAAGACCATCCTGGAGGGCCGCGAGGCCATCCTGCACAAAAGCCTGGAGATCATCCGCAAGGACAAGTACTCCCAGGAGACCTGCCGGCGCATCGAGAGCTGGCTGGAGGACAGCCACAAGTCTCCCCTGTCCGTGGAAGACGTGATGGCCGAGGCCAAGGAAAAGGTGGCCGAGTGCGTCAAGCGCCTGCGGCCCACCAAGAAGATGGCCAAACTCCTCAAGGAGATCGAGGAGACCCGCGCCCAGGTGGAGGCCGCGGTCAAGGAGATGGTNGAGGCCAACCTGCGCCTGGCCGTCTCCATCGCCAAGAAGTACACCTTCCGCGGGCTCTCCTTCGCCGACCTCATCCAGGAAGGCAACATCGGCCTGATGAAGGCGGTCAACCGCTACGACTACCGTACCGGCTACCGCTTCTCCACCTTCGCCTCCTGGTGGATCCGCCAGACCATCAGCCGCGCCATCTACGACCAGGCCCGCACCATCCGTATCCCCATCCACCTCCTGGAGCTGCGCTCTAAGTACTTCCGGGTCTACTACGGGCTGCTCAAGGAGCTGGGCCGCGAGCCCTCCCCCAAAGAGGTGGCGGAAAAGGTCGGCATCGACGAGGCCAAGGTCAAAGACCTGGTCAACCTCACCCTGGACTCCACCAGCCTGGAGACGCCGGTGGGCGACGACGGCGACGAACTGGGCGACTTCATCGAAAACACCAACGCCGAATGCCCCTTCGAAGCCGTGGGCGAAGGCGAGATGCACCAGCAGCTCTATGAGGCCCTCGAAACCCTCGACGAACGCGAACGCCGTATCCTGGAAATGCGCTTCGGCCTGGGCGACGAAGACGAACACACCCTGGAAGAAGTGGGCCGCGTGTTCAACCTCTCCCGGGAACGCGTCCGCCAGATCGAAAAAAAGGCCCTCCAGCGCCTGCGCCACCCCAACTGGCGCCACCTCGAAGACCACGTGAGCTAGAAAACAGGGGGGAAGCCCCTTTCTTTGGAAAAAGAAAAGGGTTTCCCCCCTGTGACCCCCCTTCCCCAAAGAAACCTGTATGGGCATAAT
>MTPE01000081.1 GCA_002011835.1 Desulfarculaceae bacterium JdFR-95
GGCTCCGCCGGCAGGGGCTTGTAGATCAGCTCGCACAGGGCGCTGGCCACATACACCGGCCAGAAGGGCACGTGGACGATCTTCACCTCGGTGTCCAGGGCCCGGGCGATGCGCAGCACCAGCTCCTTGATGGTCACGTACTCCGCGTCCCCGATCAGGTAGGCCCGGCCCACCGCCGCCGGCGCACTCTCGGCCAGCTCGAAGGCGTCGATCAGGTTGTCGATGTACAGGGGGTGATAATAGGCCGTGCCCGGACCGGCCATCACGAAGCGGCCCCGCGCCACCCGGCGGTAGATCATGAGGAAGCGGGCCGGGTCGCCGGGGCCGAAGATGGCCATGGGACGGATGATGGTGGACTCCAGCCCCCGCTCCAGGAACTGGTTCACCACCACCTCGCCCTGGTACTTGGTGTATTGGTAGTAGTCCTCCGGGGCGATGGGGCTGTCCTCGTCCCCGGGGGGGTCGTCCACGTTGCCGTGCACCCCCTGGGTGGAACAGTACACCAGGCGCCGCACCCCGGCCTCCAGGGCGGCCTGGCACACGATGCGGGTGCCCTCTACGTTGACCTCCCAGTACACCCGCTTGGGCCGGTTCACCTGCCGGAAGGCCGCGGCCATGTGGTGCACGATCTCGCAGCCCTCGGTCAGACGGCGCACCAAGGCCGCGTCGGTGACCGAGCCCAGGTGGATCTCCGCCCCCAGGGCCTTGAGCTCGTCGTGGAACAGGCCGGGCTGGTTGTCCAGCACCACCACCTGGTCGCCGCGCGCCAGCAGACGACGCACCAGGTGCGAGCCGGTGAAGCCGGTGCCGCCGGTGACCAGTACGCGCAAGGAACCGCCTCCTAGAAGTACCACCGCAGACCCACGGCGTACACCACGGTGTCCAGGCTGTAGTCGAAGCCGCGGTCGATCTCCAGCACGTCGTGCACCCAGTTGCGGTAGCGCACGCGGGTCTCGGCCTTGAACCAGCGCAGGTCCAGGTTCAGGGCCAGGTGCTTGGTGAGGAACACGTCCACCCCCAGCCCATAGGTGTAGCCGAAGGAGTCCTTGGTCTGCATGTCACGCCGGCGGCCGGTGGCGGTGCGCCAGTCGTCGGGATGTTCACTGCGATAACGGTCGTACTCGGCCACCGAGGCGAAGCCATAGCTCCACCAGTTGTTCTCGTCGAAGCGCACCCAGTTCCAGGTGACACCCGCCACCAGATACGGGGCGATACGCAGCTTCTTGAAGTGATAGCGNAGCACCGGCCCCAGGGTGAAGGTGTGCCAGTAGAGGTGGCCGTCGCTCTCCATCACCGCGCCGAAGTGGTCGTATTCGAACATCAGGCCGCCAAAGTCNCAGAAGGTCACCAGCAGGTTGGCGTTGGTGGGATACCACTGGCGCTGCTCGTCCACNGTGTCCGCGGTGATGGTGCCGTAGAAGTTCTTGTCTCCGGTGAGGCGGAACGACTTGAAGCGCATGCCCACCGCCACGTCCTTGACCCAGGCGGCCCCGGCCAGTGAAGGCGCGACCAGTATCGCCGCCAACACCAGGACCAGCGCTGCTTTGCCTCCCCGCGTTTTCATGTGCCGTACCTCCCGAAAAGGCTGGGGTGGTCAAAAGTATGACAGCCGCCGGTGATGCGACCCGCCCAAGAGTAAATAAGAAACCTTGCAAATGCAACCCGATCGGCCCTGGTTTTTGTCTTGCCAGACGCGTTGACCCCCCTGCCGCGGCGTGTTAACTTGCACCCGCCACGCGAAGGAGGGCGGGTTTGACGGCGAAGGCTGCGGGCTGGCTGCGCCTGGCGGTGAGTGCCGGGCTGATGGCCATACTCCTGGGCTTCATGGTGGACCTGAAGGAGCTGGGACGCCATCTGGCCGATGCCCGCGGGCAGTACCTGGCCTGGCTGGCGCTCTGGATCACCCTGGACCGCGTGGCCATGGCCTGGAAGTGGCGCATCCTGCTCACCTGCCGGGGCATGGAGCTGGGACTGTGGCCGGCGGTCAAGGCCTACTACCTGGCCTCGTTCGCCGGCTGTTTCCTGCCCAGCACCGTGGGGGCCGACGCCATGCGCGTGGCCGCGGTCTCCGGCCCCGGACGGCCCTGGGAGCTGGTCACCGCCAGCGTGGTGGTGGAGCGCACCCTGGGCTTTCTGGCCGCAGCCCTGGCCGCAGGCGGCGCCCTGTTGGTCCTGGCCCGGCTGGTGGAGCACATCCCCATCGTCCTGGTGGACGTGAGCCTGGCCACGGGCGCAGTGGTCCTGGCCGTGGTGCTGGTCTCCTTCTCCACCTGGCTGGGCGGACGCCTGGAGAGCCTGCCCCAGCGCCTGGAGGGCAGGGGCCGACTGCTGGTCTGGCTGGGCAAGTTCCTGGCCGCCTACAGCCACTATCGCCACCACCGCCGCACCCTGGCCTGGTTCCTGCTCCTGTCCCTGGCCGAGCAGTCCGCACCCGTGGTGGGTACCTGGCTCACCGCCTTNGCCTTCGACATTCCCCTCAGCTTGGTGCAGGCCCTGGCAGTGACGCCNTTGGCCCTGCTGTTCACCCGCATACCTGTGTCACTGTCCGGCTTCGGGGTGGTGGAGGGGCTGTACGTGGCCTTCTTCGGGCTGGTGGGGCTCACTCCCAGCCAGTCCTTCCTCCTGGGCCTGGTGGCCAACCTCTCGGTGCTGGTGGCCACGGTGCCCGGGGCCTGGTTCTATGCCGCCGGCGGCCTGCGCGTGGCCAAGGAGGACAAGGCAGAACCATGAGCAGGCGTGCCTGCGTCCTGGTCTGGCTGACGATAGGGTTGGCCCTGGCCGTACTGCTGGCCCCTCTGACCCTGGATGGCGACTTGCGCGCGCGGGCGTGCCGGCGCCTGCTGTCCCAGGGGTGGCACCCCGACCACCGCCTGCTGCCGCTGCTCTCCCTGGCCCACGCCGAACTCCAGGCCGGACGGCACTCCCAGGCCCGGCGCCTGCTGCAGCAGGCCTGGCCGCTGCTGGAGCGCTACCGCGCACCCCACAAGGAGCTGCTCTGGCTGGAGGCGGCACGCCTGGCCCAGGCCCTGGGCCAGACCGGGGCCGCCCGCCGCGCCCTGGCCCGCGCCCGCCGGATCTCGCCGAGCGTGGAGGCCTGGTTGCGTTCCCCGGAGATGGCTCCCCTCCGTGCCCTGTGGAGGCGAGCGCGGTGAAGCGCCTGCTGCCTTGGTCGGCCGGCCTGGCCTGGGCCCTGCTGGTGGCCACGCGCACGGCGGTGGTGGTGGCCGCGCCCACGCCCCAGGGACCTTCGGTGTGGTGGCTGTGGCCTGCGGGCTGGGTGGTACTGGCCTGGGGGATGGGGGCGGGGCTAGGGTGGCTGGCGGCCTGGCGCCTGCAGGTGGCCTGGCTGCGCCGCAGGGGCCTGGCCCGGCCCGAGGAGGCCGCGGCCCGCAGTTGGTGGCCGGCCCTGACCCTGTTCCTTCTTCCCGCGCTGGAGCTGTGCCCGCCCCTCTACCGCCTCACCCTGGCGCCCCTGCTCCTTAGCCGCACCGCCTGGCCGGTTGCCGCGGCCGCCGCCCTCGTGGCCACCTGGGGACTGACCCTGCAAGCGCGGGAGACAGCGGCCTCTCCGCCTGCGGTGGTCCTCCGGCGCGGGCTGGCGGTGGCGGTGTTCGGGCTGGCGCTGTGTCTGGCCGCGGCCTGGGGCTGGCGCCTGGAGGTGGTGGCCCGGGCGGTGGGTCCCTTCTCCGGCGGGGACGAGCCGCGGTATCTGCTGCTCACCCACAGCCTGGCCGTGGACCACGACCTGGACCTGGCCGACAACCTGCGCCTGCGTGAGGGCTTCTTCTTCGACAAGCCCGGCAGCATCGTCCTGGACCACCAGCGCTGGACCCCCGGCGGGGCGCTCTACTCCAAGTTTCGCCCCGGCCTGCCCTTGCTGCTGGCTCCCTTCTACGCCTGGGGCCTGGCCGCGGGGCTGCCCTTGTGGAGCTGCGTGCGGGTGGGCTTGTGGCTGGTGTTCGCCTGGCTGGCGGTGGAGNTGTTTCTGCTCTGCCGCCATGCCGTGGGCCGCAACGGGCCGGCCCTGGCTGCGGTGTCGGCCCTGGCCCTCTGCCTGCCGGCGGCCATCTACTCCAACCTGGTGTTCCCGGAGGTGGCGGCCGCAGCGGCCCTCACCGCGGCCTTCCGCCGCCTGCGGGGAGGCGAGGGGCGATGGGCCGACTTGCTGGTGGCCGGCCTGTGCCTGGCCTGGCTGCCCTGGCTGCACGAGCGCTTCCTGTTGCCCGCGGCGGTGTTGGTGGGGTTGGCCCTGGCGCGGCGGCCCTGGGGGAGCTCACGCACGGCCCTGGCGGCCTTGTGGCTGCCGGTGTTGCTCTCCGCCGGCCTGCTCATGGCCTACTTCCAGGCTCAGTATGGCCAGCCCTGGCCC
>MTPE01000078.1 GCA_002011835.1 Desulfarculaceae bacterium JdFR-95
GGGGGTCGCCGCCGCTGCGGAGAGAGAGGCGTCCGCTGGCCTGCACCGCCTGGCGGGTGATCCCCCAGAGGCGGATGTCCACTCCCTGCAGGCGCAGCAGGGCCTCTCCCGCCAGGCGCCGGGGCTCCAGGCGGGCGTCCAGAGACAGGCGCCCCCGGCCGCCGGTCACCTCTCCCTGGAGGCGGCAGCGCCGGGGAGTGCCTTCCAGGCGCAGGCGGGCGGTCATTTCACCGGCGGGGGGCCGGGGACCCGGCCAGGGCCAGGGCAGGTCCTTGGCCGCGGCCAGGCGCAGCTCCGTCGTGGCCTGGAAGGTGTACGNCGCGGCCAGCTCCAGGCTGCCCCGGGCCTGCAGGCGGTTGGGACCNGCGGACAAACTCAGGCTGTCCACCTGCAGCCGGCCCCGCTCCAGGCGCGCGCGGGCGGCCAGGGTGAGAGGCCGGCGTGCTCCGGCCAGGAAGACCCGGGCCCGTTCGATGTCGGCGGCGCAGGCCAGACCGCGCCGGTCCAGGCGGAAGCGGCCGGTGAGGGTGATGGCGGTGAAGCGGCGCAGGGGCCGCCAGGCGGGGTGTGCCCGGAGGTCACCGTCGCGGACCTCCACCCGCGCGATGGAGATCGCCGGCAGCACCCCTCCCGGGCCGGAGGCGGGCCAGCGCAGGGGCAGGCTCACACGCGGCTCCACCAGCAGCAGCCGGGAGATACGCAGGCGCCCGCCCAACAGGGCCAGAGGGTTGTAGCCGATCTCCATCACCCGGGCGGACAGGGGCGTGCGTCCGCCCCAGGACAGGCGTACGTTCTCCAGGCGCAAGGTATGGAGCAGATTGCCCGAGGCCGCGCCGATGCNCAGCTCCACTCCGGCCTGTCGGCGCAGGGCCTCCTGCAGCCGGACCAGGGCCTTTTCCCGCGCCCAGCCGCTGGACAACAGGGCCAGGCCCGTACCCACGGCCAGCACCGCCAGGCTCAGCAGGCCGGCCAGGCTCCAGGCCAGGATCTTGTGCGCGCGGGGTGCCATGTTCAGAAGGCCTGTCCCACCGAGAGGTAGAACTCATAGCGGCCTATGGGCGCGTCTGCGGGCGGGTTGAGCTGATAGCCGAAGTCCAGACGCAGGGGGCCCACCGGGGTGTGATAGCGCAGGCCGGCGCCGGCGGTGAAGCGCAGGGAGCCTATCTCGCGGCTGATGTTCTCGTAGGCGTTGCCCGCGTCCAGGAAGAGCACGCCGCCCAGCTTCTGCCACAGGGGAAAGCGCAGCTCCAGATTGCCCACGGCGTATGCCTCGCCACCCAGGGGTTTGCCGCTCTCGTCCAGGGGGCCCAGGCGCTGGTAAGGAAAGCCGCGCACCGTGTCGGGTCCGCCCACGAAGAAGCGGCGGATCAGGGGTATGCGCTCGGTGCCGGGCAGGGGGTAACAAAGGCCGGCCTCGGCGCGGGTGGCCAGGTACCAGCCCCGGGGACGGTCCAGGGGCCAGACCTGACGCAGCTCGGCCACCGGGCGCAGGAACTCCACCTCCGAGCCGATGGCGTCGGAGGCCACCTCCACCCGCAGGTGGAAGTATGTGCCCCGGGTGGGGTTGAGCACCGAGTTGCGGGTGTCGTAGCGCAGGCCCAAGGGTACCGAGGAGATGTATTGCAGGGCCTTTTCCTCCTCCGGGTCGGGCACCGCGGTCTTCAGTTCGCGCAGGCGGTCCTTCTCCACGTTGTAACCCAGGTAGAAGGCGCAGTGCTTGCTCAGGCGGTACTCCAGCAGGGGGGTGAAGAACAAGCGGCGGTTGACGTAGGCTTCGGTGTCCTTCTGCTCCATGCCGCCGCTGAGCAGGAGGGTGGTACGAGTGGTGAAGGCATAGGGTATGCGCATGCGGCCCACCAGACCCTCGTAGATGGCGCTGAGCTTGCCTTCGATGGTGAAGGTCTCGTGCAGGCCGAACATGTTGCGGTTGACCTGGGCGATACGCAGGCGAAAGTTGTCCTCGGTGCCCCAGCCCACGCCCAGACGCAGGGAGTGGGCGTCGCGCTCGCGCACCACGATGCGTATGGGCACCTGGCCCGCCTGCATGCGCGGAAACAGGGGCTGCAGCTCCACGGCGTTGAAGAAGCCGGTGTCCAACAGGGCGTTGCGGGTCTCCTCCAGGGCCTGGGCCGAATAGGGCTGGCCGCGGGCAAAGGTCTTGGTGCGGCGGATGAACCAGGCCTCGATGTCCTCGTTGCCCTTCACCTCCACCGGCCCGAACAACACCCGAGGGCCGGGGGTGACCTGCAGGATCACCCGCGCGCGGTGGTCCCGCGGCCAGACCTGTACCTGGCCCCGCACCTGGTTCAGGGGATGTGCCTGGTCGGCCAGATAGCGGGCCAGGTCCCGCTTGGCCCGGGTGTAGGCGGCCAGGGTGAAGCGCTGGCCCGGCTTCAGCTTCAGCACCGCGGCCAGGGCCTTCTTCCAGCGCGCGGCGGCCTCCGGCGGCTGGAAGCGCAGCTCCACCGCCTCGATACGCACCGGGTCCAGCTCGTGGGCCTCGAAGGTGATGCTCACGGTGTGGGTGGCGGGATGGCGCTCCACCCGGGTAACCACCGTGGCCTGGAAGAATCCGTGTTCGTGATAGAGCTGCACCAGGCGGGCGGCGTCCCGCTCCAGGCGGGCGGGGTCGAACACCGGCAGCTTGCCCAAGGTGATGATGCCCGGCACCGGGGTCTCCAGCACCGAACGTACCAACTCCAGAGAGAGGTTGTCGAAGCCCTGGAAACGCACCTCCTGGATGCGCCAGGGCACCTCCGCGGATGTGGCCCCCCCCTCTGCCCCCACGGGGCCGGCCACCAGCAAGAGCAGGGCCGCGGCCAGGACCGGGACTATGGCGGGCAAGGTGCGCATACGGCTACATGATAGAGCAAGCCCCAGGCGGCCACAAGCAAGGCCGGGCTTGTGCCCGGGCGGGGAAGAAGCTAACCTGGGTCGGAGACCAGGAGGGAGGTTTGAGCATGGAGCCCGACTCCAGCCTGCAGCGACGCCTGGCCGTGGCGCGGGGGGACGAGCCGGCCGATCTGGTCCTGGCCGGCGGCAAGGTGGTCAACGTCTTCGACGGCCGCGTGGAGGAACTGGACGTGGCCGTGTGCGAGGGCATGGTGGTGGGCCTGGGCCGCTACCAGGGACGCCGGCGGGTGGAGCTGGGCGGCGCCTACCTCTGCCCCGGCTTCATCGAGGGCCACCTGCACATCGAGTCCACCCTGCTCACCCCCGGGGAGCTGGCCCGGGTGGTGGCCCCGCGCGGCACCTCCCTGGTGATCGCCGACCCCCACGAGATCGCCAACGTGATGGGCCTGGCCGGGGTGCGGGCCATGATCCAGGCCAGCCGCGGTCTGCCGGTGCGTTTCCTTTTCAACGCCCCCTCCTGCGTGCCCGCCACCGATCTGGAGACCGCCGGGGCCGAGCTGGGGCCGGAGGCGGTGGCCGAGATGGCAGGCTGGGAGGGCATCCTGGGCCTGGCCGAGGTGATGAACTTCCCCGGCACCGTGGCTGGCGACCCCGCGGTGCTGGCCAAGATCGCCGCCTTCTCCGGCCGGCCCATAGACGGCCACGCCCCCCTCCTGACGGGCAAGGCCCTGAACGCCTACCTCACCGCCGGGCCGCACAGCGACCACGAGTGTAGCCAACCCCAGGAGGCGGCCGAGAAGCTGGCCCGCGGCATGTGGCTCATGATCCGCCAGGGCACCAGCGCCCACAACCTGGCCGACCTGCTGCCGGTGGTGAACCGCTACAGCGAGCGCCGCTGCCTGCTGGTCAGCGACGACCGCCACCCCCACACCCTGGCCCGCGAGGGCCACCTGGACGACCTCCTGCGGCGGGCGGTGGCCGCAGGGCTGGATGCGGTGAGCGCCCTGCGCATGGTCACCCTGAATCCGGCCCGCTGCTTCGGCCTGAGCGGGTGGGGCGCGGTGGCCCCGGGCTACGTGGCCGACTTGGTGGTGGTGGAGGACCTGCAGGGCTTCCGGGTGCGGCAGGTGTTCCAGGCCGGGCGCCTGGTGGCCGAGGACGGAGAGCTGGTGGTGGAGGCGGGGGGCTCCTTCGACCCCGCCGCCCGCCACACCATGCGCACAGCCGCCCTGACGCCCGAGTGCTTCGACTTGCCCCTGGCCGGGCGCCGGGCGCGGATCATCGAGCTGGTACCGGGCCAGCTCCTCACCGAGCAGGCGGTGGAGGACGTCCCCCAACGCGAAGGGCGCCTGGCCGCCGACCCGGCACGCGACTTGGCCCGCCTGGTGGTGATCGAGCGCCACACCGCCAGCGGGCGGGTGGGCCAGGGGCTGCTGCGCGGCCTGGGACTCGCCCACGGTGCCCTGGCCAGCAGCGTGGCCCACGACAGCCACAACCTGGTGGTGGCGGCGGC
>MTPE01000216.1 GCA_002011835.1 Desulfarculaceae bacterium JdFR-95
GAACATGTTCGAGTCCCTGCGCGACGCCATCCTCATGTCGGTGCTGGTGGTGTTCTTCTTCCTGGCCAGCTTCCGCCAGGTGCTGGTGGTGTTGTTCACCATTCCTTTGGTGTACGCCAGCACCGTGGCCCTGATGTGGCTGGTGGGCATCGAGTTCAACGTGGTCACCCTCACCGCCATCATCCTGGCTTTGGGNTTGCTGCTGGACGACGCGGTGGTGGTGATGGAGAACATCGAGCGCCACTACCAGGAAGCGGGGGAGGACATCCGGGGGGCGGTGTTGCGGGGCACGCGCGAGATCATGTTCGCCGATCTGTCCGGCACCGTGACCACCATGATCGCCCTGGCGCCCATCCTGTTCGTGGGCGGCTACCCCCAGACCATCTTCCGCCCCCTCACCGGCACCCTGCTTCTGGCTTTGGGCGCCTCCTACCTCATCTCCATCACCGCGGTACCGCTGTTGTCCTTGCGCATCCTGGCCCTGCGCTGGCGCTGGCTGCTGCGGGCGGAGGCGGTCTTCGCCCGGCTCACCGGGGCCTTCAACCGCGTGGTGCAGGGTTTCTTCGCCCGGGTGGTGGAGGCGGCCCTGGGGCGCCGGGTCCTGGCGGGGGTGTACCTGGGGGTGCTGGGGGTGCTGTTCGTGATCAGCCTCAGGGTGGTGATGCCCCTCGTGGGGCAGGAGCTGCTGCCCCCCATGGACACCGGGGGAGTCCAGGTGCGCATCGTCACCGACCCCAACCTGCCCATCGCCGCCAGCCGCCGCGTGGTAGAGCAGGCCAGCCGCATCATCGCCGACAGCGGCAAGCTCCTGCGCCTGTCCGCGGCCATCGGCAGCGAGCCCGGGGTGCTCAGCCTGGGCAGCGGCTCCGGCCTGGACCACATCGCCATCACCGCCACCTACGTGGACCGCTACCAGCGCCGCAACAGCATCTGGGACATCGAACGCCGCCTGCGCCGGCGCCTGGCCCGCCTGGAGAACGTGCGCAGCGTGGACGTGTTCGACTACGGCGCCACCGCCCTGTCCAGCATCCGCGCCAACCTGGATCTGATGGTCGCGGGGCCGGACTTCGCCACCCTGGCCGCGGCCGCCGACCAGGTGGAGAAGGCCATGTACCGCACCCGGGGGCTGGTCTCGGTGGGGCGCACCTGGCACCGGGACAAGACGGTCTACGAGCTGAAGCTGGACCGGCGCCTGGCCGCCTTCTACGGGCTCAGCCAGGAAGACGTGGCCCGGCAACTGCAGTGGGTGCTGCGGGGGGTGGTGGCGGCCAGCTTCCCCGCCCCCAACAGCCGTGACTTCGCCGTGCGCCTGTGGCTGCCCGCCGCCCAGCGTGACCGCCTGGAGCTGTTGCAGACCCTGCTCATCGACACCCCCAAGGGCGAGAAGATCCCCCTGGGGGCCATCGCCACCCTCAGCCGCAGCCGCGAACCCAGCGTGATCTACCGCGAGGGCCTGGACTACACCATCGACGTGTACGGCTACCGCGAGAAGGCCGCCATCTCACACCTCATGGCCGAGTTCCAGACCCAGATGGCCCGGGTGAAGCTGCCCCCCACGGTGAAGACCCGGCAGGTGGGCGACATCAAGGAGTTCCGCAGCGCCGCGGGACGCATGCTCAAGGCCATCGCCTTCGCCGTGATCCTGATCTTCCTCACCTTGATCGTGTTCTTCGACTCGCTCAGGGTCTCGCTCATGATCATCTTCTCCATCCCCCTCACCCTGATCGGCGCCTCCTGGACCTTGTTGCTGCTGGGTTACCACGTCTCCATGCCCGCCATGATGGGCTTCATCCTGCTGTCGGGCATCATCGTGAACAACGCCATCCTTCTGATCCACTTCGCCCAGGAGCGCATGGGCGAGGGCCTGGACCCGCAGCAGGCCATGCTGGAGAGCATCCGCATCCGCACCCGTCCGGTGCTCATGACCGCCCTGGCCGTGGCCGCGGGCATGCTGCCGGTGGCCCTGGGCTGGGCCATCGGTCTGGAGCGTTTGGCGCCCTTGGGGGCGGTGGCCATCGGGGGGCTGTTGGTGGGCACCTTCCTCACCCTGGTCTTCATCCCCCTGGCCTTCATCTGGACCACGCGTAAGCCCCCCGTGCCGAAAGACCGGCGCCGTCCCGGGGTCTAGGTCGGGGATGCTCCCTAGAGCCTCGGTGGGAGTGGTTCCCCGGCGAGGACCGTGGCATGCACAAAGCCAGAACTGCCGAGGGGGTGCAGAGTTAGCGTCGAGCGGCGCGATGTCCCCTGATCCCCTTCCGGTGCGTGGTTTTTCTTGCGGAATAGAAAACAAGTTCTATAATGCAAGACATGATAAAGCGAATCGTCCAAAAGCAGATAGAAGAGCGCCTCAAGGCATACCCGGCAGTGGCCCTGGTGGGACCACGGCAGTGCGGAAAGACCACCCTGGCCCAGTCCATGCGCGGGATCTACTTCGACCTGGAACAGGAATCCGACCGCTTGCGCCTGGACCTGGAATGGGACGATCTCGTGGCCGGCAGGGAGTTGTTGATCCTGGACGAGGCCCAGTCCTGGCCGGAGGTCTTCGTGCGCCTGCGGGGAGCGATCGACCGGGACCGGGGCCGCAAGGGCCGCTTCCTGCTTTTGGGGTCCGTGTCCCCGTCCCTGATGACCCATGTCTCGGAGTCCCTGGCCGGCCGCCTGTCCCTGGTGGAACTGACGCCGTTGCTGTTGTCGGAGCTGAAGACCAAGGCATCCCGTCGGCGGCACTGGTTGTGCGGGGGCTACCCCGAAGGCGGGGTGCTGGAGCCCAGGCGGTATCCTCGGTGGCAACTGGACTACCTGGCGCTGCTGGCTCAACGCGACCTGCCCACATGGGGGCTGCCCGCCAAGCCGCAGGTGACGGACCGCCTGCTCCGCATGCTGGCCGCGCTGCACGGCCAGGTGTGGAACGCGGCGCAGGTGGGGCAAAGCTTGGGACTCTCTTATCACACCGTCAACAACTACCTCGATTACCTCATAGGCGCCTTCCTGCTCCGGCGGTTGCCCGCCTACCAGGCGAATATCCGCAAGCGCCTGGTCAAGAGGCCCAAGCTCTACTGGCGCGACAGCGGCCTGGTGCATGCGTTGCTGAACGTCCCCGACGAGCGTACGTTGTTGGCGCAACCTTGGGTGGGTGCGAGTTGGGAAGGCTACGTCATCGAGCAGGCGCTGGGAGAGCTTTCCTCGCAGGGCCGCAACTTCGGCGCGTACTACTTCCGCACCAGTGACCGGTACGAGCTAGATCTGGTCCTGGACTTTGGTACGGAACTCTGGGCGGTGGAGGTCAAGCTGACTTCCTCCCCGTCGCCCGAGGACGTGGCGCGTCTGAACAAGGCCGCTGACTTCATCGAAGCCTCACGCCGCTTCCTGGTCTCCCAGACCAGGAGACCGTCCGGTAACGAGCGGTGTCTCTCCTGTGACCTTCCCACCTTCCTTGAGCAACTGCGCTAGTTGGGTCGAGGCAGCACAAATCCACCACGGCTTGGCCGGGGCGCGCTACACAGGGAAAAAAACACTCCCTCCGCCGTCCTTGTAGGGTAGAGAGGGCGGAGGTGCGGGCACTTCCCCTACGCTACCCCCTTGGGGTATAGGGTTGTTGAGCCACACGAGGGGAGGAGGAGAGGAACCATGACCCCACCCAGGAGCAAGGTTCTTTGGCCCTGCGTGCTGTCGTGCTTTCTGCTGGTTCTCTGGGCTGCGCTTCCCGCCGCCGCCGGCCCGCAGGAGGACCTGCAGCGAGCTATTGAATTGAACCAGGAAGCAACCCGTCTGCGGGCGCAGGGCAAGTACCAGCAGGCCCTGCCCTTGATCCAGGAGGTGGTGCGCTTGGTGGAGAGGTCCTCCGGCCCCGACAGCACCAACATGGCCGTGGCCCTGAACAACCTGGCCATCGTGTACTGGGCCCTTGGCAACTACGGCGGGGCAGAGGGCCTGTTCAAGCGCACTTTGGAGATCAAAGAGAAGCACTATGGTCAAGATCACCTAGAGGTAGCCCAAACCTTGAACAACTTGGCCGCCGTGTACTTGCGTCTCGGTCGCTACGGCGAGGCGGCGCGGTTACTCAGGCGCGCCTTGAACATCCGCGAACGCAAGCTGGGGAAAAACCATCCAGACACCAAAGACACGCGCCGCAACTTAGAAAAGATACAACAAAAATTATTGCAGGCGACCCTCATGGCCACTGCACCGGCCGCCTCTGGCCCGAGGGAAGACCTTCAGCGATTGCTGCAAACAAATAAGCAAGCCAATCAGTTGGTGGCCCAAGGGCGTTATGAGGAAGCCCTGTCGCTACTGCAGCAAGAGGTGCAATTGGCCGAACGCCTTTTTGGCTCAAACCACCCTAACATGGCTGTAGCTCTA
>MTPE01000154.1 GCA_002011835.1 Desulfarculaceae bacterium JdFR-95
GGGGGCGGGGGCCTACCAGCTCCAGCGCCAAAGGGTGAAGATCACGCCATAGAAGGCCCCCAGGAAGGCCAACCCCGAGGCCAGCACCGCCCCCAGCCAGGCCCGAGGGGCCAACGACCACCCCAGGGCTAGAAACACAGGGAACAACACCAGGCTGAAACGGGTGAAGGAATACAGCGAGCCGCTGGCCAGGGCAAAGGCCAGGCTCCCCAGGCAGTAGAGCGCCTCGGCCCGGCCCAGGCGGCGCCACACCACCGGCACCAAGGCCGAGACCAACACCACCGAGGCCAGGTCCACCAGGTCGCTGAGCTGGCGGGTGCCGGTGATGGCCTTGAGGTTCAGGAGGTGGTCGATGTGCTCCCCCAGGACCTGCCAGGGCCAGGCGGGCTGGCGCTGCCAGTGGCCCTGGGCGTGGAGGAAGGCCAGGGGGTCGCCGCTGGCCCACCAGGCATAGGCCAGAAAGGCGGTCAGCCCGGCGGGGATCAGAAGCAGCCAGAGCTGGCCGCGCTCCCAGCNGCGCGACTCCAGCCAGCGGCCCAGGGCCAACGCCGGCCAGAGTACGATCCCCGGCGGACGGGTGGCCGCGGCCAGGGCCCCGGCCAGCCCGGCCAGGGCCGGGCGCCGCGCGCGCCAGGCCCANAAGGCCAGCACNGCCCAGAGNANGAACATCGACTCGGTGTAGAGACTGGAGAAGAAGTAGCTGCCCGGCCACACGCACAGCAGGAGCAAGGCCCAGCGCAGGGCCGGCCGTCCCAGGCGATCCAGGTAGGCGGCATACAGACCCACCAAGGCCAAGACCAGACACAGGTGGGACACCAGCAGCCCCGCCAGAGGCAGCTCCAGGCCCGTGACCTCCGCCAGGCCGCGCACTGCCAAGGGATACAGCGGGAAGAAGGCCCACTTGCCCGCCTTGTCCAGATAGCCGCGGCCGGCGATGTCCAGATACCAGAAGGCGTCCCAGCGCAACAGGAAGTCCCAGAACCAGTCCGCCAGGCGGGGCAGGCCGGGCTCCAGGCGCATCTGGGGCAGGAAGAAGCGCTCGGCCAGCCACATCACCCCCAGGAGCACCACCCGCAGAGGAAGCCACACCAGCGCCAGGTCCTCCACCGCCGCGGCCAGAGGCTGCGGCAACCACCGTTGTAGCAGGGACGCGACCCTCCCCGGCAGCCGCGCCACCCACTCCAACAGCACCACGCCGTGCCAACGGCGGCGGGGCAAGGGGCTGAGCCGGGCCAGTGCGGCCTGCACCGCCAGGGCCAGGACCAGCCACACCAAGGGCCAGCCGTAAGGCAGGCCGCCCACCTGATGCTCCGGGGCCAGGCGTACCTCCCCCCACACCAGGGCCAACAGCCAGTTGGCCCCCAACAGCCACACCGCCAGGTTGGTGAACCAGACCAGGAACGATAACCAGAGGGATGCGTCCAGGAGGGTCTGCTTCATGGCCGCCGTGCCTCGCCGCGCCAGGTGACTATCCCGCACTAACATGGAGCGGGCCGCCGAGGCAAACGGATATGTGGGAACAAAGGGCTCATCCGGCAAACGCCGGGGCGGTGGCAGAATCATCCCGGGCCGACCCTGTTTGCCGGATGGGCCGGACAGAAGGACCGGGCCGCCGCTTGACCGAAGGCCGACAAAGAATTTAACCTGGGGCAGACGTTCCGTGTACGTTCCAGATCCGTTACGCCCTGGAGCCGATCCATGTCAGCCAGGCTCGTGCACACGGCCGCCCGTTGCGGGGGGGTGGGCTGTGTCTTGTTCCTGGCCCTGGTGCTGGCCGGCCTGGGGAGCGGAGCGGCCGCGGCGCGCGAGATNAAGGTGGGCATGTCCGCGGCCTTCAGCGGGCCCTCCCGCGCCCTGGGCATCGAGCTCTACCGCGGGGCCCTGGCCTACATCGAACACGCCAACCGCCAGGGGCTGTTGGGCCCCCACCGCCTGAAGGTGGTGCCCCTGGACGACGGCTACCAGCCAGGGCCGGCCATCCGCAACACCATCGAGCTGGTGGACCGCCAGCGGGTGTTTCTGTTGTTCAACTACGTGGGCACGCCCACGGTGACGCGGGTGCTGCCTCTGCTCAAGATGTACCGCCGCTACCACCTGTACCTGCTGTTTCCCTTCACCGGCGCCGAGCCCCAACGCCGGCCGCCCTACTGGGAATACGTGTTCAACCTGCGCGCCTCCTACATGCAGGAGACGCGAGGGTTGGTGGAGAACCTGCTGCGGGTGGGACGCCGGCGCATCGCCATCTTCTACCAGGCCGACGCCTACGGCCGCAGCGGCTGGGTGGGGGTACGGCGCGCCCTGGCCGCCCACGGACTGAAGATGGTGGGCGAGGCCACCTATCACCGGGGGAACAAGTTCAGCGAGAGCTTCCAGGCCCAGGTGGAGATCCTGCGCCGCTGCCGGCCGGACGCGGTCATCTCGGTGGGGGCCTATGCCGCCTGTGCCGGCTTCATCCGGGACGCGCGCGCCGCTGGCTGGCAGGTGCCCATCGCCAACCTCTCCTTCGTGGACAGCGACAACCTGCTGCGCCTGCTCATCGCCACCGCCGGCCGGGAGATGGACAAGTACACTCGCAACCTGATCGTATCCCAGGTGGTGCCCAGCTACGAGGAGGTGTCCCTGCCCGCGGTGGCGGAGTACCGCCGCCTCATGGACCGCTATCGCCCCCAGGTTCCCCCGGAGCTGGGCTCGCGGGGCTATCGCCCCTTGCGCTACTCCTTCGTGAGCATGGAGGGATTCCTCAACGCCAAGCTGCTGGTCAGGATATTGCGCCTCATGGGCAACGACCTGCGCCGCCGGCGCCTGCGCCAGGTGATCGAGGGCATCACCGACTATGACATCGGCATCGGGGTGCCGGTACGCTTCGGCCCCCGCCGCCACCAGGGCCTGGACCAGGTGTACTACACCACCGTGCGCCAGGGACGTCTGGTGCCCATCCGTAGTTGGGACTCCTGGCGCAAGTAGGGGAAACCACGCGCCATGTCCAAGCTGTTCAAGAAGACGCTACTCATCATGGTGATCCTGTTCGGGGTGGTGGCCGGCGCCTGTTCCCTGGTGGCGGCCTGGCTCATCCACACCCATCTCACCGCCGAGTCCAAGACCAAGGCCGTGGCCATCGCCCGCGGTATAGCCGCCTTCAGCCCCGAGATATTCCTGAACCTGGACGCGGCCACGGTCCAGTCCATCATCGACCAGTTCATCGAGATCGAAGGTGTCTCCTACGTGCTGGTGGAGACCCCCCAGCGCGAGGTGCTGGCCCACACCTTCGTGCCCAGTATCCCCAAGGCGGTGCTGGCCCTGGACCCCGCCACCCCGGCCGACAACCCCGGCCAGAACCACGGCGAGGAGTACCGCGTGCAAGAGGTGGGAGACTGGCTGGACGTGGCCTATCCCATCCTGGGCGGCCTGGCGGGACAGGTGCACGTGGGCATGGACCTGAAAAGGGTGCGCCGGGCCATCTGGGCCGCCATCGTCAAGGTGCAGCTCATCACCTTCGGCATATTCCTCACCAGCGTGCTGATCGCCTATCTCTTGATGAACCAGATCTCCCAGCCCCTGGCCCAACTCACGGAATACGCCGCCAAGCTGGCCGCGCGCGACTTCTCCGCCCGCCTGGACATAAAAAGCGGCGGGGAGATCGGCCTGTTGGCCCAGACCATGACCTCCATGGCCCACGAGCTGGACAGCCACCTGCAGAAGGTGCAGAAGGCCATGGACGCCCTGCGGGAGTCGGAGAAGCGCTACCGCGAGCTGTTCAACAGCATCAGCGACCTGATCTACACCCACGACCTGGACGGACGCATCATCTCCGCCAACCAGGCCGTGGCCCAGGTGTTCGGCTATCCTCTGGAAGAGATCATCGGCCGACGCATCACCGACTTCATGGAGCCCCAACAACGCGAGGCCTTCCACCGCCACTACATTCCCCGCATCCTGGCCAAGGGCGCGGAAGACGGCGTGCAGGTCTATCTCTCCCGGAGCGGGGAACAGATCTACCTGGAATACCGCAATATCCTGGTGCGCAAGCCCGGCGAGAAACCCTACATCAGCGGCTCGGGCCGCGACGTGACCCAACGCGTGCTGGCCGAGCGGGCCCTGCGCGAGAGCGAGGAACACCTGCGCAGCCTGGTGGAGAGCTCCCGTGACGCCATCCTCTCCCTGGACGACCAGCGCCGCATAAAGAGCTGCAACTCCTCCTTCCTGGCCCAGTTCGGCTACCGNCGCCAGGAGGTGATCGGCCGCTCCGAGGAGCTGATCCATCCCAGCCCGGAGAGCTTCCAGGCCTTCAGCCGCACGGTCTATCCCGTGCTGCAGGAAAAGGGCTACTGGCGGGGGGAGT
>MTPE01000045.1 GCA_002011835.1 Desulfarculaceae bacterium JdFR-95
GGAGCGTCTGGCGGTGGGACCGCCGCCGCGGGTCCACCTGGTGCGCCTGGAGACGGAGGGACGCATCCGGGTGACCGAGGAGGCGGGCTGGGACCGCTTCCAGGCTCGGCAGGTGGTCTCCCTGCGGCCGGCGGGGATGGTCTGGGCGGGGCGTATCGACTATGCCCCCTGGACGCCGCTGTTGGTGCTGCAGAGCTGGCAGGAGGGCCGAGCGCGGGTGGTGTCTTCCCTGTGGGGCTCGCTCAGTCTGTTCCGGCGCGAGGGGCGGGAGGTGTTGCGGGCGGCCATGCTGCGCTGGCTGGGCGAGGCGGTGTGGTATCCCGCGGCCCTGCTTCCCGGTGCGGGGGTACACTGGGAGGAGTCCGGCGCCAAACAAGAAGCCACCTACGCCCGCGCCGTGTTCACCAGCCGGGGCCACCGGGTGGCCGGACGTTTCCGCTTCGATCCCGGCTCCGGTCTGCCGGTGGAGTTCGTCTCCGAGCCGGAGGCGGACGGCAAACGCTGGTACGCAGCCTACGGCGACTGGCGGCGGGTGGCGGGGCTGCTGGTTCCCTTCCAGGTGACCGAGGGCGTGGCCCTGGGAGGGCTGCGCCAGCCCCGCCTGGAGGTGGGCCTGACACGGATAAGCCATCCGTAGCGAGCCCGCACCGCGCAATGGTCTGCCAGAGCCTCAGTGGACCGGACCGGGCCGATATGAGCTGACTGCCTCCATCACTTCCACCAGGGCCTGGAGGCGGTGGTTCAGTTCGGCCAACATGAAGCGCAGGTTGTCGGCCTCCTGAGCCAAGGCCTCGGCCACGTCCCCCAGGTAATGCAAGGCCGTCTTGAGCAAGGCTACGGCCTCTTGCAGCTCTCGATCCGTCATGCTTCCTCTCCGAGGATACCGGCCCCTCATCCCGCGCCGAGCCCTTCCCTGATCTTCTCCAGCATCTGGTCCATGCGATAGGGCTTCAGCAAGTATGCCGCCGCGCCGGCCTGGCGCAGCTTGGCCGCCAGGCCCTCGGCAAAGTATCCGCTGGTGATGACCACCTTGGCCTCGGGGTCCATGCGGCGCAACTCCTTCAGACAGCGCAGCCCCCCCATACCAGGCATGCCCAAGTCCAACAGCACCAGGTCGATGTCCTGCCCCCGGCGTGCGTAGAGCTCCAGGGCCTGCTCGCCGCTGGAGGCCACGAGCGCCTGGTAGCCGGCCTGCTGCAAGGCGGTCTGCACGCTCTCCAGGATGGCGGGTTCGTCGTCCACCACCAGGATGGTCTCGCCGTGTCCAGAGGTCTGCTCGCGGCGGGTCTTCTGGGGCGCGGTACTGGTCTCTTCCTCCGCTCCTGCGCGGGTCACGGGCANATAGACCCAGAAGGTGGTGCCNTGNCCGGGNTCGCTCTCGCAGATCACATGTCCTCCGTGAGCCCGTACGATGCCATAGACCGTGGACAGTCCCAGTCCGCTNCCCCGNCCCGGCTCCTTGGTGGTGAAGAAGGGCTCGAAGATGCGCCGACGGGTCTGCGGGTCCATGCCGCAGCCGGTGTCCTTGACCATCAGCAGGAGATAGGTCCCCGACTCGGCATCATGCTGGCTGCTGGCATAGCCCTCCTCCAGCTCCACCGCCGCGGTGGAGATCACCAGACGGCCGCCGTCCTCCAGGGCGTCTATCGCGTTGGTGACCAGGTTGACCAGCACCTGTTCCAATTGGGCCGGGTCTCCCCTCAGAGGAGGCAGGTCCGGCGACAGTCGGGTTTCGATGGCGATCATCTTGGGGATGGTGCGCTCCAGGAGGGCCAGGGCCTGGCGTACCACCTGGTTGAGGTCCAGCCTCCGATATTGCGGCTCCACCTTGCGGCCGAAGGTGAGCAGGCGGTGCACCAGATCGCCGCCTCGTTGCAGGATCTGGCCGATCTGCTCGCGGTAGCGGGCGGCCCGCTGGGGGTCGCGCTCCAGGCCCAGGAGGTAGAGGTAGCCGCCCGCGGCCTGCAGGAGGTTGTTGAAGTCGTGCGCCACGCCCGCGGCCAACACCCCCAGGGCCTCCAGCTTCTGGGCCTGGAAGAGCTGGGCCTCCAACTCGGCGCGCTCGCGGGCCAGGCGTTTGCTCTCGCTGATGTCCTTGACCACGGCCACCAGGCACTCTTCGTCCTGGTAGCGGAACCTCCGTGCGGCCAACAGGGTGTCCAATATGCGGCCGTCCTTCATGCGGAACCGTATCTCCATACCGGTGACCACGCCCTTCTGACGCAGGCGGCGCTCCAGATCCTTGCGGTCCTGGGGGTTGACGAACAGGTTCAGCTCCAGGGAGGTGCGTCCCACCACCTCCTCCCGGGTGTAGCCGGTGGTCTGGCAGAAGCTCTGGTTCACCGCGATGTAGCGCCCGTCTTCCAGCCGGGAGATGGTGATGGCGTCGGGAGAGCTCTCGAAGACCGCCTGGTAGAGGGTCTCGCTCTCGGCCCGGGCGCGCTCGGCCTGCTTGTAGGCGGTGATGTCGCAGAGGTGAGCCACGATGCCGGTCACCTCGCCCCGATGACCGCGGAGGGGAGCCGCACTGACCGCCACGTCTATCACCCGGCCCCATTGGGTCAGGCGTCGGCTCTCCAGATCGTAGAGCGTCTCTCCGGCCAGCAAGCGGTCCAGTTCAGGGCCGCCGTGGTCGCTCCAGCCCTGCTTGTCTCCCAGGACCAGATGCTTGCCCGCCAGCTCGGCGGCACTCCAGCCGAACACGCGGGTGAATGCCCGGTTCACATAGGTCACTCGTCCTTGTCGGTCCAGGAGTACGATGGGTTGGGGGGCTGCCTCCAAGGCACGGCTGCGGATCTCCTCCCAGTCCGCTTCCCTGACCCGGCGCTGGAGATAGAACCCCAGCCCCACCAGGGCCAGTACCACCAGGACCCGGAGCAGGAAGGCCTTGGTATGAGGGAGCGGGATCAACAGGCCTTGCAGGAAGGACTCCGTCCCGGCCCAGCGGACCGACAGGCCCGCCGAGGCGGTCCAGAAGAGGCCCGCAGCGATCAGCGCCAGCCCCAAGGGGTTGCGGACACAAAGCCGACCAGCACTCTGATGCATGTTCCCCCCCTTGATGGATCAGCGCTTGCCCTGGAGGCAAGCCCCGTAAGATACACGTCTAGAACTCGGTGAAGTCTTTATCGTCCTCCTCCAGGGGGATCAGCTTCTCCGCCGTCTGGTCAGCCTCGCGCTTGGGGCGGGGCAACAAACGCATTCCCTTGCTCTGGTCGTCCTGTCCGGGCAGGGCCTTGGCCGAGAGGCGCACTCCGCCCACCAGGGCCACCAGATCCTGCACCATGGCGCGCATGGTTTCGGCCTGGGCGCTGAGCTCCTCGGAGGCGCTGGCGCTCTCCTCGGCGTTGGCAGCCACCTGTTGGGTCACCTTGTCCATATCGGCCACGGCGCGGTTGATCTGGTCGATGCCCTGGGCCTGTTCCGCGCTGGCGGCAGAGATCTCGGTCACCAGCTCGGCCACCTTCCGGGCGTTCTCACGCACCTGGTTGAAGGCCTCGTCCGTGGCCACCACCAGCTCGTGCCCCTCCTTGATGGTGGCGATATTGTCCTCAATGATCTGCTGGGTGTTCTTGGCCGCTTCGGCCGCGCGCATAGCCAGGTTTCGCACCTCGTCGGCCACCACGGCGAAGCCGGCCCCGGCTTCACCCGCCCGGGCCGCCTCCACCGCGGCGTTCAAGGCGAGCAAGTTGGTCTGGAAGGCGATCTCGTCGATGGTCTTGATAATCTTGGCGGTCTCGTCACTGGCCGCGTTGATTTTTTCCATGGAACGGCGCAGGCGCTCCATGGACTGGCTGGCCTGAGTGACCGTGTTCTGGGTCTCCTTGACCATGTGGCGGGCCTGGTCGGCGTTGTCCGCGTTCTGCTTGGTCATGGAGGCCATCTGCTCCAGGGAGGAGCTGGTCTCCTCCAGGGCGGCGGCCTGCTGGCTGGCGCCCTCGGCCAGGGACTGGCTGGAGGCCGACACCTGGCTGGAGGCGGCGGCGATCTGATCCGAGCCTTGGTTCAGGCTGGCGATGGCGCGGTTGATGGGGCCGGTGATGGAGCGCACCAAGCCCCAGCCCACCAGCAGACTGAGCAGCAACGCCGCCCCCAGGCCCACGGTCACCACCAAAGAGGCCGAGTCCACCAGCTCGTCGGCACGGTCTGCCACCTGCTGGCAGGCCGCCAGGCCGCCGTCGGCGTTGGCCCGCGCCTCGGTCAATATGGCCTTGGCCGTGGCCTGCTGCTCCTTCTCTACTTTCTGCAGGGCGAACCAGCTCTTGAGCAGGTCCTTCACTGCCTGGGAATAGGTCTGGACCGCGGCCTCGGCCCTCTGCAGGCGGGCCAG
>MTPE01000046.1 GCA_002011835.1 Desulfarculaceae bacterium JdFR-95
CCCGCCGATGGCCTTGGCCAGCGCCAGCACGCAGTCGCCCAGGCTGGCCGCCTGGGGATTGATAGTGGCCAGGGGCCGGTGGATGCCATAGGTGGCCCAGGGGCTGCCATAGGGGTTGGCCCCGTCGCCCCAGCCCTCCAGGAAGGTGGCCGCGGGCAGCACGATGTCGGCCATGGAGGCCGTCTCGTCCATCCAGGGCGAGATGCTCACCAAAAGCGGCACCTTCTGGCACAGCTCCTTCATCACCTCGGCCTGGGGGCCGCTGTAGGCGGGGTTGCAGTTGACCACGATCAGGGCCTGCAGGGGATAGGGCTTGCCCGCCAGGGCGTTCTCGGCCAGGGNCTGCAGGCTGCCCACCCCCAAGGGCCGCTTGTCGCCGCCGTCCAGGCGCGGGGCGCTCGGCATGGCCACCTCGCCCCCCAGGGGCTTGAGCGGCAAGGGCCGGCGCACCAGCACCCCGCCGGGCCGGCCCAGGTTGCCCTTGAGCACGTTGAGCGCCAGCACGGCCATGAAGTCGGCCACCCGGCCCGGCTCACCCGCGTTGCCCGGACCGCACACCGCCACCGCCCGCTCGGCCTGGGCGAAGCCCTTGGCCACCTCCACCAGCTTCTTGCGGGACACGCCGGTGTAGTAGGCCACCTGGGCGGGGCTGAACTTCTCCAGCACCAGGGCCTTGAACTGGTCGAAGCCCTCGGCGCTGGCCGCGGCCTGACTCACCGCCCCGGCCTGGATCAGCACGCTGCAGATCCCCAGGGCCACCGCGGCCTCGCTGCCCGGCGCACAGGCCAGCCACAGGTCGGCCTGGCTGGCGGTCACCGAGGCCCGCGGCTCCACCTGTACCAGCACCCCGCGCTTCTTGGGGTCGGAGCGCCAGGCGGCGAAGGCCTTGCGCGTGGCCACCGGCGCGCCGAAGCCCTCCAGCAGCGGGGTGCCGAAGCTCAGGGTGTACTGAGAGTTGAACAGGTCGAAGCCGATCTCGCTCTGGCCGAACATGATCTGGCCCGCCACGGCCAGGGTGTCGCGGGCCGAAGGCAGAAACACCAGGTTGGGCGAGCCATAGGCGGCCAGCAGGCGCATCAGCATCTCGCCGTGAATGGCATAGGGGTCGTCGGCCACCACGGCCAGGGCGTGGGCCTTGCCCGCCCGGGCCAGGTCGCCCAGGATCTGGCCCAAGGCCTTCAGTGCCTCGTCCCAGCTAACCGGCCGGCGCACCCCGCTCTTGGACACCCGCATCACCGGCGAGGTCACCCGCATGCCGTTGTAGTAGGAGGCCTGCACCATGCTCACGTCGGCCGGCACCACGCCTCCCTGGCAGATGGGGTGTTCGGGGTTGCCCTCCACCCGGATCACCCGCTTGCCGCTGACGCGGGCCTGGACCAGGCGGGCGCGACAGGCGGTGCCAGTGGCGGGGTTGTAGGTGTTGGCGAAGGCCAGCTCGCCCTTTTCGGGCACCGGGACCCAGGACCAGTTCTGGGTCCAGATGGCCACGTCGTCCATCAATTTGGGGACCAGGGGGCTGGCGTGCAGGCCGGCCACCGCCCCCACCACGAACTTGACAAACGCTCTTCTATCCCAGTTCATCGAGTTGTCTCCTCGATAACGTTTCGCCTACTTGTGGCACACGAAGCAGGAGTCGCGCACCCCGTTGTCCCGGTGACACTTGGCGCAGTCGTCCATCTTCATGCGCTCGGGAGGCCCGCCGATGCCCAGGATGTTCCAGCCCCAGATGTCCCGGCTGTAGCCGGTGAGGCGGTTGTACTGGTAGGGGCGCAGCTTGTCGGTCTGGCCGTGGTCACCGTGGCAGGTGGCGCACTCCAGTCCCGCGTTGGCCGTATGCGCCGCGTGCGAGAAGAACACGCAAGGCGGCTGGCGGGCGTAGACCTGCCAGGGAATGGGCCGGCCCGGCTTCAGATACTGCTCGATGAAGACCTTCTCCTCGGGCCGCTCTCCCTGAGGCTCGGCGTCCTGGCCCTCGCCGTGGCACTCCTGACACTTGTTCAGGCCCGGAATGCCGCTGAAGGAGCCNTCCTCGCGGAAATAGTGGCAGGTCTCGCAGTCACCCGCCGCCTCCACGTGCACCTTGTGGGAGAACTGGAAGGGCTGGGGCTTCTCCGCATAGAGAATGGCGGGAGTGACCCAGAAGCCCAAGGCAGAGAAGATCACGAATCCCACCACGAGCAGCCACCAGTCCGCGGGGGACCTCTTCGCCTTCTTTACTCCTTGCGTCGCCATATGACCTCTGCCCTACATCTGGTGGTAAACGAAACGTAAGAAAGCCTGTCTCCGCCCCGGCCGGCCCCAGGGGCAGGCAACCACCCCCCAGGGCTCGCCCCCACAGGGGCCCGGAACCAACAGGTCACCAGAACGATTGTGGATTCCCTCACCTCTTTCCGGCCAAGCTCCCCCTGACCGGCCAAGACTGCCGCAACATAGCAGCATTACCCGCAAGTGTCAATATCCTTGTGCCCTCGCTCACATGGCCACCCCCCCTGCCATGGCCAGCCCCTTCTCGATCACCCCCAGGGTGTCGGCCGTCAGCCCCCACTGCTCCAGCTCCTCCACCGCCACCCAACGCGCCTCCGCCGCGTCGCTGCCCGCCACCGGATCGGCCGGCGCGGCGAAGCACAGATAGTCCAACAGCACGTAGTGATACTCCACCCGCCCGCTGGGGTCGCGCAGGATGCGCTCCACCACCTCCACCAGAGGCCCCACTCGCACCTTGAGGCCGGTCTCCTCGGCCACCTCCCGCGCCACCGCCGCGGCCAGGGCCTCGCCCACCTCCACCGCCCCCCCGGGGATGGACCACAACCCCTGGCTGGGGGGACGCCCCCGCTTGACCAGAAGCACCCCCCGCGAGCTCACCACCACGCCCCCCACCCCCACCACCGGGGCCGCAGGGTAACGCCGCGCCACCACCTTCAGCCCTCCTCGGCCAGGCGCCGGCGGAAGTCCTCGATGGTGGCCGCCAGCCCCTCCTCCAACGGCACCCGCGGCTGCCAGCCCAGGCGCTCGCGGGCCAGGCTGATGTCCGGCCGCCGCCGCACCGGGTCGTCCGAAGGCAGGGGGCGGAACTCGATGGGGCTGGCCGAGCCGGTCATCTCCCGCACCTTGTGCGCCAGCTCCAGGATGGTGAACTCGGCCGGGTTGCCCAGGTTGACCGGCCCGGTCAGGCCCTCGGCCTCCATGGCCGCCATCAGCCCGGCCACCATGTCGCTCACGTAGCAGAAGGAGCGGGTCTGGCTGCCGTCGCCGTAGACCGTCAGCGGCTCGCCCCGCAGGGCCTGCACCACGAAGTTGGAGATCACCCGCCCGTCGTCCAGGGCCATGCGNGGGCCGTAGGTGTTNAAGATGCGCACGATGCAGACGTCCACCCCGTTCTGGCGGTGGTAGTCCATCATCAGGGTCTCGGCCAGGCGCTTGCCCTCGTCGTAGCAGGAGCGCAGGCCGATGGGATTGACGTTGCCCCAATAGGACTCGGGCTGGGGATGCACCTGTGGGTCGCCGTACACCTCGCTGGTGGAGGCCTGCAGGATGCGCGCCCCCACCCGCTTGGCCAGGCCCAACATGTTGAGCGTGCCCAACACGTTGGTCTTGACCGTCTTGACCGGGTTGTACTGGTAGTGCACCGGTGAGGCGGGACAGGCCAGGTTGTAGATCTGGTCCACCTCCAACAGGATGGGCTCCACGATGTCGTGCCGCACCAGCTCGAAGCGGGGGTTGCCCAGCAGATGGGCGATGTTGGCCTTGCGGCCGGTGAAGAAGTTGTCCAGGCAGAGGACCTCGTGGCCCTGGGCCAACAGGGCCTCCACCAGGTGGGAGCCGATGAAGCCCCCGCCGCCGGTCACCAAGACCCGTTTCACGCGCTCGCCTCCCCGCCTCCGCCGGCCAGGTGCCGCCGCAAGGCGTCCAACCATGTGGGCAACGGCCCCCCCAGCAGCCGCGCCGCCCGCCGGGAGTCCAACACGCTGTAGGCCGGCCGCGCCGCGGGCAGCACATACTCCCGNCTGGACACCGGCTCCACCAGCNCCACCTCCAGCCCGGCCAGGCGCACCGCCTGCCGCGCCAGCTCGTAGCGCGAGGCCTGGCCCGCGTTCACCACGTGCAACACCCCCCCCACCCGACGCCGCCCCAGCTCCACCAGGGCCCGGGCCAGATCCACGGTGTAGGTGGGGCTGCCCACCTGGTCGGCCACCACCCGCACCCGCCGCCCCTGCCGCGCCCGGGCCAACACCTTGTCCACGAAGTCGGCCCGCCCCGGGCCGAACAACCAGGCGCTGCGCACGATGAGTGCTCCGGGCAGCACCCGCCGTACCCGCTCCTCGCCG
>MTPE01000299.1 GCA_002011835.1 Desulfarculaceae bacterium JdFR-95
CCCGCCTCTACCACCAGTTGGACGCCCCCCACCTGGCCCGGGGCGGCGGGCGGCCCCAGCCCTCCGGCCCGGTGGCGGGCGGGGCGGCCTGGACCCTGGCCGGGCGCTGGCAGGAGGCGGGCCTGCCGGGGCTGTGGGCGGCCTGCCTGGCCCTGGCCGCCTGGGAGCGCGAGGCCCCGGACCCCGCCCCCCGCCGCCATCTGGCCGGCCGCACCCTGCTTTTGGGCCTGGCCCCGCGCCTGGGGGTGCCGGCCCACGCCCTGGACCGCCTGGGGCCGGCCCTGGCCGCGGCGGCGGGCAAAGAGGGACAGTCCCTGGAGGAGCTCCTGTCCCGGGTGCGCCGCCAGGGGGCCTGGCGCCCCTTGTTCCACGCCTTCTTGCGCGCGGTGGAGCGCTCGGCCCGGGAGGTGGCCGAGCTGGTGCGCGCCGCGGCCGAGCTGCACCGCGGACACCACGAGCTGGTGGAGACCTGGGTGCGCGCGCCCAACAATCCCAAGCGCCTGCTGGATCTGCTGTTGGTACGCCCGGTGGTGGACCTGCCCCTGGTGGCCCGGCGCCTGGAGGTGACCCAGCGCACCGCCGGCCTGCTGGTGGCCAAGCTGGCCGACCAGGGGCTCCTGCGCGAGATCACCGGCCAGCGCCGCGGCCGCCGCTGGGCCTACCAGCCCCTGCTACAGCTCCTCCAGCCCGGCTGGGGGGAGTCCCCCGCCTCCCCGGAGGAGGAAAAATAAGTTTAACCAGACAATACGATGTGTTAAAGAGCAGACCCGTGTCGGGGCGGCAGGGGGCGCTCTGTCACCTGATCTGGGGGAGCTTCCCTGCGGCTGGAGAAGGAGTCCCAGGGGCCGGGCCGGGGGATGCCATTTCCTCGGCCCAGCCCCGTTTGGTCACATTGTAGCTACAATATAGCCCCATTTTGCTTGCCATGACCGGGACCTTGGGCTATAAGGGTCTGGTAACCGACAAAGGACCGCGCGAAAGATGATTCAGCTCAGCGAGGCCCAGCTTGGNATCCTGCGGCGGGTGGAGGCGGTGGTGAAGCGGCGCATCGCCCCCCTGGCGGAGGAGATAGAGAGCACCAGTGGCTTTCCCGAGGCGGCGTGGCGGGCCTTTGCCCGCGAGAAGNTGTTCGCCTTGGCCCTGCCCCGGGCCTATGGGGGNCCGGAGGCCGACGCCCTCAGCNTGGCGCTGATGGTGGAGACCATCTCGCGGGTCAGCCCCAGTGCGGCGCTTCTGGTNTTTCCCACCAACGCGGTGCTGCGCACNATCGCCATCACCGGGACCAGCGAGCAGAAGGACCGGTTCTTCTCCGAGCTGCGGGCCGGGGATGTACCCATGGCCTTTTGTCTCACCGAGCCGGACCACGGCTCGGACGCGGCGGCCCTGGAGACGCGGGCGGTGCGCGAGGGCGATCACTACGTGGTCACGGGCACCAAGAGCTACATCACCCTGGGGCCGCACGCGCGCTACTATCTGACCTTCGTACGTACCGGGGGCCGGCCCAAGGCCGGCGGCATCAGCGCGCTTCTCATCCCCCGCGACGCGCCGGGGCTGAGTTTCGGCCCCCCGGAGCGGAAGATGGGCCTGCACGGCTCGGTCACCTGCCAGATGTTCATGGAAGGAGTGCGGGTGCCGGTGGCCAACCGCCTGTGGGGCGAGGGTGANGGNTGGCGGGTGCTGACCGAGGTGGCCAACCCCATGCGGGTGTGGGGCGCGGCCTCCATGGCCCTGGGGGTGGCCCAGGGNCTGTTGGACATCTGCCTGGAGCACGCCCGGCGCGAACACCTCATGTCCCAACAGGCGGTGGCCTTNGCCCTGGCGGAGATGAAGATGCAGATCGAGGCCTGCCGCGCGCTCAACCATCGCACCTGCGCCATGGTGGACTCGGGGGCCTTCAGCCACCGCGAGGTGGAGACCATGGTCTCGGCGGCCAAGTGCTTCGCCTCGGACACCGCGGTCAAGGTGGCCGAGCTGGCCGGCCAGGTTTTGGGCATGGAGATGGCGCGCGACCGCTCTCTGGCCGCCCGCCTGTTCTGCGTGGCCAAGGGCATCCAGATCTTCGACGGCTCCAACCAGGTGCAGCGCCTCATCGTGGCCCGCAACCTGGCTCAGGCCTGAAGGAAGGCTCATCGGGGGAACGCCGTGGTGCCAAGCAGCTTGGGCTCGTGGCCCGGGCGGGTCGGTACAGGATGATATTTCGTCGTCTTTGCGCGGAAGATGATGTGGCAAAGGGATACCACCCGGATTCATGGCCTCGGTATGGTCGGCTGTAGTTCAAGCGAAGGGCAATATCATCTTCCGCGCAAAGACGAGTGCCCGATTTTGTTCATCCCGGGCCGGCCTGGTCAAGGCCATGGCCCGAAGGGTGGCCTTTAGGCCAGCCTTGACCAGGCAGGCCCGGGATGATGCTACCACCACCCCGGCGCTTGCCGGATGAGCCTGAAGGAAGGGCGAGGGCCCGACACAAGGACGAAACCAACCTAATCACTCAGCACTCAGGGGAGGTTTTTTCCCATGGACTTCCAACTCAGCGAAGAACTCAAGATGCTCCAGGAGATGGTGCGCGACTTCGCCAACGAGCAGATCGCGCCCAACGCCGACAAGTGGGACGAGGAGCACTACTTCCCCCACGAGGAGGTGATCAAGCCCATGGGGGAGCTGGGGCTGTTCGGCACCGTGATCCCGGAGCAGTATGGCGGCAACGAGATGGGCTGGCTGGCCGCCATGATCATCAGCGAGGAGATCGCCCGGGTCTCCAGCTCCCTGCGGGTGCAGGTCAACATGCAGGAGCTGGGCTGCGCCTTCACCATCTATCGCTACGCCACCAGCGAGGAGGTCAAGCAGAAGTACATCCCCAAGCTGGTCTCGGGCGAGTGGCTGGGTGGCTTCGGCATCACCGAACCCAACGCGGGTAGCGACATCATGAGCATGAAGACCACCGCCGAGCGCAAGGGTGACGTCTACGTGCTCAACGGCTCCAAGACCTGGATCAGCAACGCGCCCATCGCCACCTGCATCATCTGCTACGCCTACACCGACCGCTCCAAGGGCAGCAAGGGCCTCAGCGCCTTCATCCTGGACCTGCGCGACGAGGAGGGCAACCTGCGGCCCGGGGTGGAGGTGACCGAGCTGGACAAGCTGGGCTCCCGCTCCAGCCCCACCGGCGAGATCTACCTGGACAACGTGGAGGTGCCGGCCGAGAACCTGCTGGAGGCCGAGGGCGCGGGCACCAAGATCGTGTTCTCCTCCCTCAACCAGACCCGGCTGTCGGCCGCGGCCGGGGGCGTGGGCGTGGCCCAGGGCTGCCTGGACATCGTGCTCAAGTACGCCATGGAGCGCGAGCAGTTCGGCAAGCCCATCGGCACCTTCCAGATGATCCAGGACCAGATCGCCCGCATGGCCATCGAGATCGAGGCCGCCCGCCTGCTGGTGTACAAGGCCGCGGTGCAGAAGGACCAGGGCCAGTTGGGCAACACCCTGGAGGTGGCCATGGCCAAGTACAAGGCCGGTGAGGTGGCCATGTTCTGCGCCGAGCAGGCCATGCGCATCCTGGGGGCCTACGGCTACAGCACCGAGTATCCCGTGGCCCGCTTCTTCCGCGACGCCCCCACCTACTTCATGGTCGAGGGCAGCGCCAACATCTGCAAGTGGATCACCGCCCTGGACTACCTGGGCATCCGCAAGGCCAACCGCTAACCGCACCCGAAGCGAAAAAAGGGAGGCAGCCATGCACCCCTACTTCAAAAACATGCCCACCTTCGGCAAGAAGCTCAGCGACAAGAAGAAACAGCGGATGGCCGACAACCGTAAGGCCATCGAGGAGGTCGAGGCCCTGGTGGCCAAGGAGGTGGAGCGGGTCAAGGGCGCCGGTATCCCCGAGGAGGTGATCCACAAGCGCGGCCAGCTCACCATCTGGGAGCGCATCGAATACCTGGTGGACCCCGGCACCTTCCGCCCCCTGCACACCCTCTACAACCCCCGCCAGAACCAGGAAGGCACCACCGGCGTCATCGACGGCCTGGCCAAGATCTCCGGCAAGTGGTGCGTGGTGGCCGGCTTCGACAACAAGGTCCTGGCCGGGGCCTGGATCGCCGGCCAGGCCGAGAACCAGCTCCGCATCACCGACCTGGCCAAGCGCCTGCACATCCCCCTGGTCTGGCTGGTCAACTGCTCCGGGGTCAAGCTCACGGAGCAGCAGGAGGTCTATGCCGACCGCCGCGGCAACGGCACCACCTTCTTCCGCCACGCCGAGCTGGAGAAACTGGGCATCCCCATCCTGGCCGGCATCTATGGCACCAACCCCGCCGGC
>MTPE01000298.1 GCA_002011835.1 Desulfarculaceae bacterium JdFR-95
TACTACAACACACAACGGCCTCATCAGGCCCTAGGATACCAAACACCACACCAGGCAAGAAAAGCAGCCTGAACTGGGTAAATATTAGGGGGTCATTACAATCAAGGCTATCGCGGCGAGGTTCAACCAGGGGTCCAGCGGGCCCTCGCAGCGTACTCCCAAGGTGCTTTTCCAAACGGAACAAAGGAGCCAGGGAGGCACTCCGAAAACCTTCTCCACCTCCTCATAGGAATTACCGGAGAAGTCCATCACCACGCCAGTGAACGCCCACAGGGTGGTGCCCAGGAACACGACGAAAAAAAGAAAAAGCGCCGCAATAACCTTGGAAAGCCCCACCTATGTTCCTTTCTGTGTTGTTCCTACACGGGTAATTTTCTAGCCGACGGAAGTTAAAAAAGGCGAGGGCGGGGCTTTGGAAGCCGAAAGACCCGAGAACGCTTATCAGTTAAAGAAGCGAGGGCAGTTGCTTCGAGCCGTTTTAGTTAACCAGAATTACCTTCAAGGTAGTCCAGTTAACCAGAATTACCTCGAACCTCAAAAAACTGGGGAACCAGTTAACCAGAATTACCTTGAGGGTATTCCTGGTTAACTGGATTACCTCGCAGCAGCCCTTCTACGAGGACATCCAGTTAACTCTTTCCCTAAATAAGAGGCGGCCGGAGCGCCGTCCAAAGTCCTGGAGTCTCGTCCCCTGAGCGAATGGTCCGCGAACACCCGTCCTGTCCTTGAGTGGTGAATCAAGATCGTTTCCCTGGCAGCTCGGCCGCCGCGGACAACGGTCGGGGCCTCGCACCACCCGAGGCACCTCGTCAGACAAAAGAGGCCGGCGAACACCCCTATCAATCCCCTTAGGGGTTTGTCGTCTTGAATTTCAAGAGAGCACCAGCCAGGAACTTCGAACGACCGCCCGAGCCGATTTAGAGCGTCTCCTGGGTGTAACTCTTCAAGCCATGCCTACGTTCCTACTGCTTTCGCTACTATCTCTCCTGGGGCGGCTGGCGGGAGGACGCGGCTACAGCCAGGCGACGTGCATGGCTTCTTTCGAAGCTGCACAACCAGTGGTCCAAGACCGGCAGCGCGGTGCACCGGGTGATCGCCAATTGGTTCATGGGCGGCTGCACCGAACACCCCGAGCAGGTCCTTGAGGGGATGCTGGAGGTGCTGCGGGGGCGTTCGGTTCGTCCCGCCGTGGAGACTATCGGAGTGCCCCTGGCCGCGTGGTGGGTCTCCTGGAGTACGAGTTGCAGGAGGACGTTGCGGACGAGGAGTGGGCCGCGGTGGTGGAGGACGCGAAGCGCAGCCTGCGGAGTTCCTTCGACAGCGACAAGCTGCGCTTTGCACGCGACGTTCTCGATGGTGACATCGTGTGCGTGGAGGGGTCAGGAACGTACAAGGCGGCACCGGGTTCCCAGGTGCGTGCGGCGGTGGACGTTACGTACCGCTCGGGCGACTTCCTGGTGGTGCTGGATTGAAAGATGGGGCGCCGGTTGAGGAACGAAATGGACCAGCAGCTTTTGTGCTACGCAGCCTATTTTGTTTCCCGCGAGTGGTCGCCCAAGGAAGTCGGACGGCCGCAGTGTACCTGCAGCTTGGGGAGATCAGGCGGGCGGAGGTTACCTCCGAAGGTTTGGGGTTTTTTCCCCAGCGTGTGGCGGAGGACCTCTTCCTGAGGTGGGGCCTTGTCTCCGACAACCACCACTCCCGCTTCCTAAAGGAAGGCCGCTACTACGAACAGGGCGCCGGTAGCTCAGTTGGACAGAGCAGCGCTCTCCTAAGCCGCAGGGCGTGGGTTTCTAGTCCTGCCCGGTGCTGCGCAACACCCCCAGCGGGAGAGAGAAGAGCCAGAAAATTGAAACCACAACCTCGTTCAAGGAGGAGTCGGACATGGCGAGCATGGGTTTGAACAAGGTCATCCTGATCGGCAACCTGGGTGCCGACCCCGAGCAGCGGTTCACCACCAACGGGACGCCCGTGACCACTATGAGAATGGCCACCAGTGAAGTGTACACCGACAAGGACGGCAACCAGCAGCAACGCACCGAATGGCACCGCGTGGTCTGCTGGGGCAAGCTGGCCAAGATCTGCGGGCGGTACCTCGCCAAGGGCCGCCAAATCTACGTGGAAGGCAAGTTCCGCACCCGCCAATGGGAGGACCAGCAGGGCGTCACCCGCTACACCACCAAGGTGGTGGCGAGCCGAGTGATGTTCCTGGGCGGCAACGGCCGAACTACCCAGGCCAACACCCAGGCCGAGCGGGCGGCGGCGAGCCAGGCCAGCCAGCCGCCTCCGGGCCGACGACATTCCCTTCTAGGACGGCAAGCGTCCCCGGCCTCCGGCGGCGGAGTTCGGCGACGTTTTTTCATCAAGAAAGGGTGACGTCAAACGCCTTCGGGACTCGTGCGAAGGCGCCTGTCCCCAACCGCTTGATCCACACAGGCGGGAGAGATAGCATAAACTTAGGCATGGTGGACACGTTGGAGATATTCGATCGGTTGAAGAGAGCCGAGGTGCCGGAGCCCGCGGCGCGGGAACTCTCGAAGATACTTCGGGAGACCCTCGACGGAACGGAGCAGGTCCTGGCCACCAAGGCGGATCTGGCCTCCGTCAGGGCCGACCTGGCCGCCATGGAGTCCCGGATCAAGGCGGAGGTCAAGGCGGACATCATCAAGTGGGTCGCGGGAATGCTCGTGGCCCAGGCCGCCCTCATCAAGCTCATCTAAATTCCCCTCCCACCACCCAGGCATCAATCCATGTTCACCCGGGAACAGATCCGGGAGATCGAGTCCTGATCGCCCTAGATCGTAGTCCGGGCCTGCCTGGGCGCAAGAACAACCACCGTCTTCACTGAACGCCTGGCCCCCCATGGCCAGCCGCTATCCGCCCGAAATGGTGGTGACGTCACGGTCACTTTCACCAAGCACACGGCCGAAGAAATGCGGGGCTGCCTGGTGGCCAAGGCTGGCCTCAAGCTGTGGGGGATCCGTATGGGTTACCGTCCATAGCCTGTGCCTGGATACAACCCGCAGGCTGTCGGGGAAACGAGTTCCCGCCCCCGCTCCGGGGACAGGCGGGACGGCCGATGGATTCGATCAGAAACCTGCCGATTTTCACCGTGGCCTTCATCCTGTTGCCCGCCAACATCGCCAAGATGCGAAGATGCGCTGACGGCTCTATCCCCGTTGCCCCGCCCTGGGCCACGTGACGCTCCTGTAGCCCCCCACACGTCATTTGACCGGTGCGGTCGCCCCTCGCGGTCGGCGTCCCGTTGCCGGGTCGCCCCTTGAGGTAAAAGAGAGAAAAGAAGAGAAAACGAGGCGACAGGACGGCCCGACACGGCCTCCTTGAAGGGCTCGGCCGATTTTCCAGTCGGTCTCGCGGGTTGGGCGGGGACGCTCCGGGCCGGGGTCGGCGGCGTGACAAATACGCGATAAAAAAGCGACAAGGGGTCAGGCCTTTTGGCCTAACCCCTTGATATTCTTGGTGGGCTGCCAGGGGATCGAACCCCGAACCTACGGATTAAGAGTCCGTTGCTCTGCCAGTTGAGCTAGCAGCCCTTGGTGGCCGGTGTGCATGCAAGCGATTGTTTATCAGCACCTGCCCGCCAAGTCAACCGCTTTTTGGGGTTGTGATCCGTTTACACAATTCTAACACATAGTTACGCCCTCGCGTCCCGTCCTCCAGGGCCGCGAGCCATCTGTGGGGCAGGGCGGACAGTCCCCAATAGGCGCCGGCCAGNGCGCCGGCCANGGCCCCGATGGTATCGGTGTCACCGCCCAGGCTCACGGCCAGGACGATGGCCTGTTCTGCGCTCTGGGCGGCCAGGAANGCCCCGATCGCTGGGGGCACGGCCTCGGCGGCGGTGACGTCACAGCGGTAGGCTTGGGTGAGGGCTTGACGGCAGGCGGTCTCGTTGCCTCGGGGCAGGGAGGGCATGGCCCGCAGGCGCGCGGCGGTGTGGGGGTCGATGTCCTCCACCTGGCGGGCCAGGTAGTCCAGGAAGCGGGTCGGCTCTGGGGTCTGTCCCTGGGCGCCCAGGCGGCAGGCCAGGCCCACGGCCAGGGCCTGGGCCACGGCGCCGGCCAGTCCTTGGGGGTGGTGGTGGGTGATGCGGCACTGGGTGAGGGCGGCGTGGCGGCAGGTTTGGGGGTCCTCAGCGTAGAAGGCTCCCACCACGCCCACGCGCATGGCACCGCCGTTGCCGAAGGAGTCGGTGCCGGCTTGGTCCCAGGGCACGCCCTGGGCCAGGCGCTGCATCACTCCGAAGATGCGGCCGCCGTAGCCGCGGCGAGGGGCGAAGCAGGCCAGG
>MTPE01000438.1 GCA_002011835.1 Desulfarculaceae bacterium JdFR-95
GGCGGCGCGCCTCGGAGGAGGAGCGGCACAGCCCCACCTCGGCGAACAGCAGGTAGGCGGGCACACCCTGCTCCAGCCTCGCCCGTTCCACCGCGGTGGAGGGCACGGCCGAGGCGTCGCCCTTGCCCTTGAAGGCGGCCTCGGCCGCGGCCCTGGCCTTGGCCGCCTGGTCCTTGCCGTGCACCAGGCTGGTGACCTCGTAGGCCAGTATGTGCTTGGCCTCGTTGAGCTGTGCCCCCTCCAGCCGGGAAAGCTCCTCGATCTGCTCCAGGGGCAGGAAGGTGAACAGCTTGAGGAAGCGGACCACGTCCTCGTCGGTGGTGTTCACCCAGTACTGGTAGAAGTCGTAGACACTGGTGCGCTCGGCGTCCAGCCACACCGCCCCGGCCGCGGTCTTGCCCATCTTGGCCCCGGTGGAGGTGGTGATCAGGGGGAAGGTCAGACCATAGACCGTGATCCCCAACATGCGCCGGGTCAGGTCCACCCCAGCCACGATGTTGCCCCACTGGTCGTTGCCCCCCATCTGCAGGCGACAGCCGTAGTGCTTGGCCTGGTACATGAAGTCGTAGGCCTGCAGGAGCATGTAGTTGAACTCNATGAAGGACAGGCCCTGCTCCGAGGCCAGACGCTGCTTGATGCCCTCGGCCGCCAGCATGCGGTTGACCGAAAAATGCCGGCCCACGTCGCGCAGGAACTCGATGTAGTTGAGCGGCCGCAGCCACTCGGCGTTGTTGAGCAGCATGGCCTTTCCCGGACCGAAGTCCAGGAAGCGGGAGAGCTGGTCCTTGATGGCCGCGGCGTTGGCCTCGATCTCCTCCAGGGAGAGCACTTTGCGCATCTCGGTCTTGCCCGAGGGGTCCCCGATCATACCCGTGCCGCCGCCCACCAGGGCGATGGGCCGGTGGCCGGCGCGCTGCAGGTGCACCAGGGCCAGGATGGGCACCAAGCTGCCCACGTGCAGGCTGGTGGCGGTGGGGTCGAAGCCGATGTAGCCCACCACNGTCTCACTGTCGAACAGTCGGCGCAGGGCGTCGGCGTCCGTACACTGCGCCACGAAGCCTCGTTCCAGGAAGGTATCGTAGGGATTCATCTTTTCTCTCACCGCTGCCAAAGACGCACCTTGCCTCCGTCGGTCAACCCGATACTAGCGGAAGCCGCGCACCGGAGCAAGCACCTGCCAGAAGTGGGCCGCAGGAGCCCTCCTTCGGCCCGCCGGCCCTGCCCGACCCTCCGTCCCCCTACAGGGGCAAAAAGCCAGAAAGCCTTGACCAAGTGGCCAATTCCACATAAATTAATCAGGGATAACAGGTGAGGTCCCCATGGAAGTGACAGCGTTCAACCGGCTGGAGCAGAAGATAGAAGAGCTGCTCAGCCGTCTGGTAGACTTGAAGGAGGAGAACGCCGACCTGCGGCGGTCTTTGGCCGAGCGCGACCGGCGCNTGGCCGAGTTGGACCAGCGCATCCGGGAGCTGGAGGAGGAACGTAGCCAGGTCCGTAGCCGGATCGAGCAGTTGGTCCAGAAGATCGAGAGTTATCAGCCCGTAGAGGAGGCCGAGCTCTCCTCTGAGGGCAGAGTAGAACAGGGCCGAGCCCTGTAGTCTTTGACATCATTTTCCCACCCAGACGNTTGGCTTTCGGGTGGCGAGGACAAAGGGCCGAGCCGGAGGACGGCCCGGATGGTCAAGGAATCGGAGGTGGCCGCGATCAAGGTCCAGATCCTGGGCAACGAATATCTGCTGCGTTCCCGGGCCAGCGAGGCCCAGGTCCGACGCGTGGCAGCCCATCTGGACGCACAAGTCAAGGAAGTACAGGCCACCTGCAACCCCTCATCCCATTTGGCCGCCGTAGTGTTGGCGGCGCTGAACATAACCAACGAGCTGTTGCAGCTCAAGGACAGTCAGGAACGCCTGCGTAAGGAGATCGAGGCCAGTACCGAGAGATTGCTCGAAAAGATAGAGGAGCAAAACGCATAGGTGACCCCTGCACTGTGCGTGGATTGGGCGATGACGAGTCATTTGAGCCAACACCCTATAAAAAGGGCCGAATGCCACTGGAGTCCGGGGGTGGACCCCGCCAGAGNCCGGGGACCCGAACCAACTCCACGCCCGGCCCACCTGGAAGACCAGGTTCAAAGCAAGATCGCCACACGGCAGAGGCGGGGGACGCCTTCTCTCCCCTGAGCGCGAAGGTGGATGGCCAACCAAACGCACCAGCGGCCGTGAACCACCAGGGATCAGGCGGGGAAAAACGGGCGACAGTCGGGTGTCCGCCGGCAAGCCCACCCCCTGAACTCAGGGCGCCGGGCTCCCAATACACCGGCTTCTGACGGCCGCGGCCATCTGCCCAAATATCCTTCACGCCGCCCGGCCTCGACCTCCTTGCAGCCCGTTCTGCAAGGAGGCCGCATGTCAACTGCGCTGAACATAATAGGAATCATTCTGGCTCTCCTGGTGGGAGCCGTGGTGGGCTACTTCTTACGCATGAAGCAGGCCCGCTCCCGCCTGCAGTCGGTCGAGGCCCTCAGCCAAAAAATGGTGGACGACGCCAGGCGCGAGGCCGAAACCCTCAAGAAAGAGGCCCTGCTCCAGGCCAAGGACCAGCTCTACCAAATGAAGCTGGACTTCGAGGCCGAAACCAAGGAGCGACGCCAAGAACTCAACCAGCTCGAACGCCGCCTGGCCCAAAAAGAAGACAAGCTGGAACGCAAGGCCCAGCAACTGGAACAGCGCGAGCAGGACTTGGCCCGCCGCCAAGAAGAGGTGGCCAGGCTGGAAAAAGAGGCCCAGGCCAAGCACGACCGCTACCAAGAGCTGCTCGAAGAACAAACCGCCACCCTGGAGCGCATCGCGGGCATGACCCAAGAGGAGGCCAAGGCCCAACTGGTGGCCTCCATCGAAGAAGAAGCCCGCCACGAGGCGGCCAAAACCCTCAAGCGCATCGAGCAGGAGACCCGCGAGAACGCCAAGAAGAAGGCCCAGGAGATCCTGGCCCTGGCCTGCAAACGCTACGCCGGCGACTACGTCACCGAAAAGACCGTCAGCGTGGTCACCCTGCCCAACGACGAGATGAAAGGCCGCATCATCGGCCGCGAAGGACGCAACATCCGCGCCATCGAGGCCGCCACCGGCATCGACCTCATCATCGACGACACCCCCGAGGCCGTAATCCTCTCCGGCTTCAACCCCGTGCGTCGCGAGGTGGCCCGCCTCTCCCTGGAACGCCTCATCTCCGACGGCCGCATCCACCCCGCACGCATCGAGGAGGTAGTCAAAAAAGTCAACGCCGAGGTGGAAGCCTCTATCAAAGAAGCCGGCGAACAGGCCACCTTCGACGTGGGCGTGCACGGTATCCACCCCGAGCTGGTCAAGCTCATCGGACGCCTGCGCTACCGCTCCTCCTACGCCCAAAACGTGCTCCAACACTCCCTGGAAGTGGCCTTCCTCTGCGGCATCATGGCCTCGGAACTGGGCCTCAACCCCAAACACGCCAAGCGCGCAGGACTCCTGCACGACATCGGCAAGGCCGTGGACCACGAGGTGGAAGGCCCCCACGCCCTCATCGGCGCCGACCTGGCCAAACGCTACGGCGAAAAACCCCACATCGTCCAGGCCATCGCCGCTCACCACGAAGACGTGCCCCCCAAGAGCGTGATCGATGTTCTGGTCCAGGCCGCCGACGCGCTCTCCGGCGCCCGACCCGGCGCCCGCCGCGAAATGCTGGAGTCCTACGTTAAACGCCTGGAAGACCTGGAGCGAATCGCCAACTCCTTCGAAGGCGTCTCCAAGAGCTTCGCCATCCAGGCCGGACGCGAACTGCGTATCGTCCTGGAGGCGGACAAGACCGACGACGAACGCGCCCTCATGCTGGCCCACGACGTGGCCCGCAAGATCGAAGAAGAAATGATCTACCCCGGCCAGATCCGCGTCACCGTCATCCGCGAAACCCGCGCCGTGGACTACGCCCGCTAGGCGGCGGGCGGTGGATCACCGCTGATGTAGCGGGGCATGCGGGCCGTGTCAGTAACCAGCTCGGAGTCGCCGGACTCCCACGCCCGAATCGGGAATTAGGGTACTGCGGATCCTTGGGGCGGCGGTAAGCTGTCAGGATGGGCCGGCGGTGTCGCCACCGCCCTGTCACCGTAGCGGGCAAGGGGCGCCGGTCCCAGGGACCGGGCCGTGCCGCCGCAGTTTCTCTTCCGGGGCGCATCCCCCCCAAAAAAAGGTATGGGCCATCGCTGTCTCCCGCCCTCCCNCC
>MTPE01000292.1 GCA_002011835.1 Desulfarculaceae bacterium JdFR-95
TCCTCGCACGCCGTGCGAGGAAGCGGGGCGGGGCCGGGGCGGCTCCTCTGCGACCGTAGGCGCCTCCGGCTCGGCGAGCTAGCCGCGCGCCTCCAGACCCAGGGCGGCCAGGCGCTCCCGGGCGGTGCGGGCCTCGGGCCGGGAAGGATACTTCTCCAGGATGCCGCGGTAGAGACGGGCGGCCTGGTCCTTGTCCCCCGCCGCGGCCAGGGCCCGGGCCTGGTCCAGGCGGAACATGAGGGCCAGGTTGGGCCCGGCCAGACGCACGGCTTGGCCGTAAGCTTCGGCCGCCTGGGAGTATTTCTTCTCCCCCTCCAGGGCCTGCCCCAGGGCCTGCCACACCAGGGCCGCGATCTCTGGCGGCAGGTCCGGCTCCTCGCTAAGGGCCGACAGCACCTCGCGGGCGCGGGCATAGGAACCCTGCTGCACCAGCAGGCTCCCCAGGGCCAGCCGGGCCTGGATACCGGCCGGGGTGGCGCCGTATTGCTCGGCCACCTTCTGCAGGCGGGAGACGGCCTCCTTCTCCTGCTGGGGTTTGGCCCGGCCGTCCACGCTGAGGGCGTAGTCGGCGAAGGCCGCGGCCAGGGCCTCGGCCGCTTGCACCCGGCGGTGCTCCAGGTAGCTGCTGATACCCACCCAGGCGCCCACCACCACCACGGCGGCGCAGACCACCACGATGATCAGGCGGGTATTGTTCTGCGCCCATTGGATGGCGCGTTGGGTGAGGGTGAGAAACTCGTCCGGCTCCTTGAGCAGCTTCTTGCGGTTCGCCTTACGCATGCTCGGTTCCTCTCGCCAAAGGTGGGCATCATTGCCGTTGAGCCAGGGCGGCGGCGCCCATGAGGGGTGCATCGTCCTCCAGAGCGCTCCTCACCAGCCGTAGACGTCGGGCCGGCACCAGGCACAAGGTGCGTTCCAGTTCGGCGCGCGCAGCCGGCTCCAGGAGGAACCAGCCCCGGGCCAGGCCGCCACCGATCACCACCAACTCCACCCCGGTGGCCACCGCCACCATGGCCGCGGCCCGACCCAGCATGGTGCCGGCGGTGTGCATCAGCTCCTGGGCCAGCTCGTCTCCGGCCACCGCGGCTCGCTCCATGGCCTTGACCCCCTTGCCCGGCTGCAGGCGGCTCCAGCGGCCGCCGGCCAATGCTTCGTTCAGCATGGCCTTGAGTGCGGTGGCCGAGGCGTATGCCTCCAGACAGCCCTGCGCCCCGCAGCCGCAGAGGCGGCCCCCCGGCTCCACCACCAAGTGGCCCAGCTCGCCGCCGATGCCCAAAGGCCCGATCTGCAGACGCCCCCCCAAGACCAGACCCCCGCCCACGCCGGTGCCCAGGGTGAAACAGGCCAGGTCCTCGCCGCGGCCCGCGCCGAAAAGGTGCTCGCCCAAGGCGTAGCAGTTGGCGTCGTTCTCCACCACCACCTCGAGCCCCGTGGCCGCGGCCAGCCGCTGGCCCAGGGGGAAGTGGTCGAAGCGGGGCAGGTTGGGCGAAAAAAGGATACGCCCTTCTTCCCGCTCCAGCACCCCGGCGCTGGCTACACCCAGGCCGGTGATCTCCAGCCCCTCCCCCCGGCCCCAGGTCATCAGTTCCTGCAGGACAGGGACCACCCGCTCCAGCCAGGCCTGGGGCCCTTCGTCCGCTCGGGTGGGCAGGTGGCGCCGCGCCAGGATGCCCCCCTCGCCCACCAAGCCCAACCGGGTGTTGGTCCCCCCCAGGTCCATGCCCAGCCAGGCCCGCGCCAAGCTAGCCTCCCCGTTGCTCGCGCACCTCGTCCTTGATGCGCTTCACGTGACCCCGGCCCATACCCTTCACCTCGCAGCCCAGCTCGAAATAGCGCCGGATGCGGGCGTCGTCCAGGATGGCAAAGCAGTCCACCACCGCCACCGGACCTCCGCAGCGCTCCACCACCCAGTCCGGGTCCAACTCCAGGTAGGGCTTGTGCCGCACCGCCAGCACGATGGCGTCCGCCCCGGGCAGCACCTCCTCCAGGTTCTGGCTCACGCGCAGCTTGCTCAGCTCCTGTTGGTTGCGGAAGAACCGCGCCCGGCTCTTGCCCGGCGCGGGGTAGGTGTCCTGCTTCTCGAACTCCCACCAGCGCAGCACATAGGGATCGTGCACCCGTACCTCGGCCCCCATCTCGGCCAGCTTGCGCACCACCAGCTCGCTGCCCGAATAGCGGGTGTCGCCCACGTCCTCGCGATAGGCCGCGCCCAGCACCACCACCTCGCTGGCCGCCACGATGCGCCCCATGTTGCGCAGGGCGTCGCGCACCAGCTCCGCCGCATGCAGGGCCCGGCGGTCGTTTATGTTGATGGCCAGCGGCGTCATCTGGAACAAGGGCTGCTGGAAGCCCATCAGGTGGTGATAGGCCCACATGCCCAGGCCACCGTCCTTGGGCAGGCAATAGCCCCCGATGCCCGGCCCCGGGAACATGATGTTGCTGTGGGTGGGACGCTGGCGGATGGCCTCGATCACCTTGACGATGTCCACCCCGTTGCGCTCGGCGAAGGTGCTCCACTCGTCCATGAAGGCCAGAATGGTGGCGCGATAGCTGTTCTCCACGATCTTGGTGGTCTCGCTCTCGATGGGCCGGTCCAGCACCGTCAGGGGATAGTCCTTGACGTTGATCACGTCCGAGAGGAACTGCACCACCTTCTCGCGGCTGGCCTGGTTTATGCCGCTGCACACCCTCCAGAAGTCGCGGATGGAGCGCACGTACTCCCGGCCGGGCATGACCCGTTCGAAGCTGTGGGCCAGCAGGGGTTCGCTTTCGATGCCCCGGGCGCGGAAGGTCTTCTTTATTATGGGATAGGCCACGTACTCCGTGGTGCCCGGCGGCACCGTGGTCTCGATGAGCACCAGGCACTCGGGCGGGATGTGCTCGGCGATGATCTTGAGACTCTCTTCCAGGGCGCCCATCTCCACCGAGCCCGAGGCCACGTCCGCCAGGGCTTCCTTGGAATAGTCGCACTGCACGTCCACCACCACCACGTCGGCGTGGCGCAGGGCGTCGTAGGAGAAGCTGGCGGTGAGGGTCTTCTTCTCCTTCACGCAGCGGGCGATCACCACCTCCACCTCGGGGTCCTCGGCCTTGACCGGCGGCTGGCCGCGGTTGAGGTAGGGGATCTTCCAGTAGCTGCGGGTGCTGGGCCGCTGCATGCCGATTACGAACTTGGTGGGCCGCCCCTGCTCGTCCACGCTGTCGGCCACCACCGCGGCCATCACCGCGCCCACGAAACCAACACCCATCACCACCACGATCTGGCGCCCCAGCTTGCGCTGCTCCGCCACCAGCTCGGCCAAGCGCTGGTTCTCGCGGGCAAAGTCCTCTGGCCTCGGCAGGGGGAAGACCTCTCCTTCAGGACTCACCGAAACCTGGCGTGCTTCCTCGCTCACTTGACTCTCGCTCCGCTCCACAAGGGATCTGGGCACAAAACACCGGCGACCGAACTTTTCTACCCGCCGCCGCCGAGGTAGTCAACCCGATGGGGGGATTTCAGGCCAGCAGATCGCGCAAGGCGCCTTCCAGCTCGGGATGGCGGAAGGCAAAGCCGGCCCCCTCCAGGGACCGCGGCAGCACCCGCTGGCCCGTGAGCAAGACCGAGCCCATCTCGCCCAGCACCAGGCGCACCGCCCAACCCGGAACCCGCAACCAGGCCGGACGCCCCAACACCCGCCCCAAGGTGCGGGCCAGCTCCTGGTTGGTCACTGGCGCCGGGGCGGTGAAGTTGAAGGCCCCGGCCAGGGTGGGATGCTCCAGACAGGTGATGACCGCGGCCACCAGATCGTCCAGGTGTATCCAGGAGAACCACTGCCGCCCCGAACCCAAAGGCCCGCCCAAGCCCAGGCGGAAGGCCGGCAGCATCTTGGCCAGGGCCCCGCCCCGCCGTCCCAGCACGATGCCGAACCGCGCCCGTACCACCCGCGCACCGTTTGCATCGGCCTCCTGCGCCGCTGCTTCCCAGTCCCGGCAGAGCCGCGCCAGGAAGTCCTCCCCCGGCGGGGAGGACTCGTCCAGCTCCTCGTCACCGTGCGGGCCGTAGTAGCCCACCGCCGAGGCCGACACCAGCACCGGGGGCTCCTCACAGCCGGCCAACGCCGCCACCAGGTTGCGCGTGGTGGCGATGCGGCTGCGGCGCAGGACCTCCTTGTACCGGCGGCTCCAGCGGCCGAAGATACTGGCCCCCGCCAGGTTCACGAAGCCCTGGTGGCGGGCGGCCTCCTCCTGCCAGG
>MTPE01000271.1 GCA_002011835.1 Desulfarculaceae bacterium JdFR-95
CAGCATGGTGGCGGCGGCGTCGGCCAGGGCGCCGCTGGGAGCGGCCACGGTGGCGGCGTCGGCCCGACCCAGGGACAGGGAGTGGCCCACCGTGGCCGAGCTGGTGCACACGCACAAAGGCATGTCCTGGGCCGCCACCCGAATGCCCAGCCGCCCGCTGAGCGGCGAGGGACCCGCGTCCACCGCCACGGTGACCTCCCGCCCCGCGTCCAGGAACACGTCGCCCCCGTTCTCCACCACCACCTGGGGACTCAGCTCCTTCAAGCGCCGGCCCACGGCCTGGGCGATGGCCCCGGCCACCGCGGCCATGGGCCCCGCTCCCACCGCCCGGCCCGCGGCGATCATCTCCCGCACCAGCGGCGGGGCCAGGGGGTCCTCCCGCCAGGGAGTCAGGGCCTGGAGGAAGCCGGGGTTGTCACGGATATACAGTTCCAGTCCCCGCCGCAGGTCCAGGATGGCCTCGGTGGCCTGTGGGGTCAGGTCCTGACGGGCCAGGATCCACAGGTCGGTCTCCTTTACCCGGGCGGTGAAGGCCACCAGACCGTCCGGCCGACAGCGTACGCGATAGTGGCGCGGCTCATAGGCCGCCACGACGGCGCGTCCTCATCTTATGCTCCCCGATTCCTCGCCGCCCGTTATAACCTGGCCCCCCAAGGGCTGTCAATCGCGCCCTGGGTGCTCTATCTGCTTGAGTTGCCTTGCCTCTGTTCCTTGACTTACCCCCCGGCCTGGGCTATCTTGGGGCCACTTCACCTCAAGCGGAGGGGCCATGCACAGCCGGCGCCTGGCTCGGCTAATGGGCATAATCTGCGAGATAAAGGCCCACCCCCGGCGCAACGTGGACCAGATGTGCCGGAGGCTGGGCATTTCCCGGCGGCAGTTCTACAAGGACCGCGAGAGCCTGGCCGGGATGGGCTTCGCCTTCCACTACTCGCGCCGGCAGGCCGGCTTCGTGCTGGACAAGGAGCTCACCTTCGGGGTGTCAGGCTCAGCCTGGCCGACCTGTTCGCCCTGATCCTGGCCGTGCGCCAGCTCACCCGCCTGGACGACTTCGCCCTGGCCATGGGGGCCCTGGCCGGCCTGCGCAAGATGGTGGAGGGCCTGCCCCAGGGGGTACGCGAGCAGTTCGCCGCGGCCCTGGACCAGGTGGTGGTGGCCGACGGCTTCGGCTGCCGGCCCCAGGTGCTCCACGCCCTGCAGGCGGCCATCGCCGAGACCCGGCGGGTGGTGCTGATCATGGAGCGCGGCAGCCCGGCCGAGCGCCTGACCGTGGACCCCCGGCGCCTGCTGCTGCGCGAGGGCACCCTGTTCCTGGAGGCNCANGGCCTGGAGGAAGGCGGCACCGGCCTGGTGGCCCTCAGCCGGGTGCGCCGGGTGATGGTCACCCCGTTCTACTCCCCGCCGGAGGAGGCAGAGAACACCACCGGCGGAGACACACATCGTTAGGGTTCTTGCACGGGCCGGAGGGCAGGGTCCCTGCCGGCCGGGGAGGGAAGACGGACTCATGCGCGAAGTGGTGATCGTAAGCGCCTGCCGCACCCCGGTGGGCGCCTTCCTGGGCAGCCTCTCGTCGTTGAGCGCGGTGGAGCTCGGGGTGGTGGTGGTGAAGGAGGCCCTGCGCCGGGCCGGCCTGGAACCCCAGCAGGTGGACGAATGCATCATGGGCTGCGTGCTGCCCGCCGGCCTGGGCCAGAACCCCGCCCGCCAGGTGGTATTGCGTGCGGGCTGGCCGGTGGAGATCGGCTGCATCACCGTGAACAAGGTCTGCGGCTCCGGGCTCAAGGCGGTCATGCTGGCCGCCCAGGCCATCGCCTGCGGTGACGCCGACATCGTGGTGGCCGGGGGCATGGAGTCCATGAGCAACGCCCCCTATCTNCTGCCCCGCCAGCGCACCGGCTACCGCATGGGCCACGGCCANGTNATCGACTCCATGGTCCACGACGGCCTGTGGGACCACATCAACGACTTCCACATGGGCATGAGCGCCGAGCTGTGCGCCGAGAAGTACGGCGTNTCCCGCCAGGACCAGGANGAGTTCGCCGTGGCCAGCTATGCCAAGTCCCTGCGCGCCGACCAGGAGGGCCGCTTCCGGGANCAGATCGTGCCCGTGAGCGTGCCCCAGNNNAANGGNGANCCNNNGNTGGTGGAGCGCGACGAGGGCCTGCGCGAGAGCAGCCTGGAGCAACTGGCCCGGCTGCGGCCGGTGTTCAAGAAGGACGGCACCGTCACCGCGGGCAACGCCTCCACCCTCAACGACGGCGCGGCGGCGGTGGTGCTGATGAGCGCCGAGCGCGCCCGGGAGCTGGGTGTCACGCCCTTGGTCAAGGTGGGTGCCCAGGGCGCGGCGGGCATCGACCCCAAGTACGTGCTGGTGGCGCCCATGCTCAGCATCCCCAAGGTCTGCGCCAAGCAGGGCCTCAAGCCCCAGGACATCGACCTGCACGAGATCAACGAGGCCTTCGCCGCCTCCTCGGTGGCGGTGCAGCGCCAGCTGGAGCTGGACCCGGAGCGCATAAACATCTACGGCGGGGCCATCAGCATCGGCCACCCCATCGGCGCCTCGGGCGCGCGGGTGCTGACCACCCTGATCTACGCCATGAAGGACACCGGCGCCCGTCTGGGCATGGCCTCGTTGTGCCTGGGCGGGGGCGAGGCGGTCTCCCTCATCGTGGAGAATCTCTGATCGCCTGCCCGACTGAGCGCTGGGTCGGCAAAGGCGTTGACCCCGCGGCCCAGGCGTGTTACTTCCGGCAGGGCGGACGGCCGGGGGCCAGCCCCGGCCGCAGAGAGACGAGGCGAAACAAGCAACTACCAGCGCAGCAAGAAGGAGCGAGGCAATGGCTGGCAGCGAGGTGGTGATCGTGGGCGCCGCCCGCACCCCGGTGGGACGTTTCGGGGGTATGTTCAAGGANTTCGGCGCCGTGGACCTGGGCGTGGTGGCGGTGAAGGAGGCCCTGGCCCGGGCCAAGGTGGCCCCNGAGCAGGTGGACGAGCTGATCTTCGGCAACGTGTTGGGCGCGGGCCTNGGCCAGAACGTGGCCCGCCAGGTGCAGGTGCACGCCGGCATCCCGGTGGAGAAGAACGCCTTCACCATCAACAAGGTCTGCGCCTCGGGGCTCAAGAGCGTGATGCTGGCCGCCCAGGCGGTGGCCTGCGGCGACTCGGCCATCGTGGTGGCCGGCGGCACCGAGAACATGAGCCAGGCCCCCTACCTGGTGCCCGGTGCCCGCTGGGGCCAGCGCATGGGCAACGGCTCGCTCATCGACTGCATGATCCACGACGGCCTGTGGGACATCTTCAACGGCTACCACATGGGCATCACCGCCGAGAACGTGGCCGAGCGCTACGGCATCACCCGCGAGGAGCAGGACGAGCTGGCCTACCAGAGCCAGGCCAAGGCCCAGGCCGCCATCGAGTCGGGCCGCATGGCCGAGGAGATCGTGCCCGTGAGCGTGCCCCAGCGCAAAGGNGACCCCAAGGTGTGCGACACCGACGAGCACCCCCGCTTCGGCACCACCCTGGAGGCCCTGGCCAAGCTGCCCCCCGCCTTCAAGAAGGGCGGCACCGTCACCGCGGGCAACGCCAGCGGCATCAACGACGGCGCCGCCGCGGTGGTGGTGACCAGCCGGGCCAAGGCCGAGGAGCTGGGGCTGACGGTGCTGGCCAAGATCCGCGCCTACGGCTGGGGCGGGGTGGACCCCGCGGTCATGGGCCTGGGGCCCATCGCCGCCACCCGCAACGCCCTGAGCAAGGCCGGGCTGGCCGTGGACGACCTGGAGCTGATCGAGGCCAACGAGGCCTTCGCCGCCCAGGCCCTGGCCGTGATCAAGGAGCTGGGCCTCAACCGCGACATCGTCAACGTCAACGGCGGCGCCATCGCCCTGGGCCACCCCATCGGCTGCTCCGGGGCCCGCATCCTGGTGACCCTGCTCTATGAAATGATGCGCCGGGACGTGTCCCTGGGCCTGGCTACCTTGTGTATCGGTGGCGGCCAGGGCGCAGCGCTGATCCTGGAGAGATAGGCGAGGCGGAGGGACCTCTGGCGAACCTCTTCCCGCGGATTCTTCCCCGCCCCAGGGAACAGGGCGGGCATGAGGCGAAAGCACCGGCGTCCACCCGCAGGGGGATGCCGAGAAAGGTACGCAGAAAAGGAGAGCGAGCATGGCCTACGAGACCATTCTCTACGAGGTGGCCGACGGCGTGG
>MTPE01000273.1 GCA_002011835.1 Desulfarculaceae bacterium JdFR-95
ATGCCGTAGAAGTCGCGCACCCGCTGGGGAGGGATGCCCAACACCCGCTCCACCAGGGCGCGGTACTGATCCGGGGGGATGGCCTGGCCGGTGTGCTGTTTCCAGCCTCCGCCCAGCATCATCAGGCTCTGGGGGGGAAAGCGCAGGCGCACCCCGCGGGTGTCTAGCTCCTTGAGGATCATGTAGCCGAAGGCGGGAAAGCCCACCACACGCAGGGGCAGGCCGCTCGCGGCGAAGCGCTCCAGGGCCTCCAGGCAGACCTCGGGCTGGAAGCGGGGCTGGCCGTCGGGGCCCTGGGTGATGGCGAAGACGGTCTCGGCCGCCGGGGCGAAGGTGGTGTACATGGCGAAGGCGTGGGCCGCGCCGCGGGTGCCGCCGCTGGCGGGGTCGTAGCTGAGCACCAGGTAGTTGACCGGCTGCTCATAGTCGGCCAGGCCCATGCTCTCCACCACCGCCTTGCGGGAGAAGGCCTGGCGGTCGCGGGAGCCGGCGTCCCAGTTGGTCTGGCTCTTCTGGCCGCTGGTGCCGGAGGAGGTGAAGGTGACCACGATCTCGCTCTCGGGCACGGACAACAGGCGGCGCACCTTGAAGGCGGTGACGAAGATGTGGGGCACGCGGTAGACATCCCGGGGCTCCTGCACCTGGTCCCAGGAGAAGCCGTCCTGGCGGCAGATGCCGTCGTACACCGGTGAGTTGCGGCGGTGGTGTTCCACCATCTCGGCCATGGCCTCCAGGAACAAGCGCTGGTTCTCCTCGGTGTAGGCGTAGGCCTCCGGGATGGCGAACAGCCGCTCCACGGCAGAATTTGGGGGCATGGTTTCGCTCCTTGAAACTCGATTTCCGGCCGACATGCCTGCTTGACGCTGCGGCAGCTCACTGCCACAATGAAAGCACTATTGAATTTGGTCTGTTTCGGCAAAAAAACTTCAGCCTGCCCCGCCGTGCCAATCGTACATCACAAGGCGGTGAGATAGTAGTCACTCGCGAGGTGACCTACAGTCACGGGCAGGTAGTCCTGGTCTCTTTTCAGGAAAGGTGATCCGGCCATGGTCCTTGTGGCCTCCCCTCCCCGACGGTTCCTGTTTCTTCCGGTCTTGGGGGCCTTGGTACTGGTGCTGGTCCTGGTGGGGGCTGCCGCTTCCGCCGGGGCCGATCAGGATCAGGCCCTCTACCAGAAAATATACGCCCTCATGGCGAAGATGAAGAACGCCGATTTCAGCGACCCCGCCGGGGCCCGGTCCCTGGCGCGGCGTTTCTTCAGCCAGGTGGAGGCCGAGGCCGGGGGCAAGCCCCTGTTCGAGGTACTGCGCCAGGCCCGGCGCTATTATGTGAGCCAGGGCAAGTGGGACGCGGTGAGCCACGTGGAGAACGAGCTGATGGCGGTGGTACGCCAGGGGGTGGTGCAGGCGCGGGAGCAGGTGCTCCGCCAGCGTGCGGCCAACCGCGGCCTGGGCACGGTCTACGGCTACTCCGACAGCGGCAAGTGGTCCACCAAGCCCAAGAACAAGCTCACCTTCGACGGCGACTTCGACTGGACCCTGTTCGCCCTCAACCCCCGGGACTGCGACCCCCGGGGGGGGACCATCGCCGAGTTCCGCCGGAACTTCAGCCGCATGCTGGGGGTACCCCCCGAGTCCCTGGACGTGGTGGTGACCGGTATCGGCTACGAGGCCGAGGCCGGGGTGTACGTCTCCAGCGGAGGCCGGCGCTGGGCCCTCAACAACATGAAGAACTTCACCACCACCATCGGGGGCAAGACCGTCACCATCCGGGTGGACCGCTTCAACGCCATCAACCCGGTCACGGGCCAGCGCTTCGCCTCTCCCGGCGAGGCGGTGCAGATCTACACCCAATTGGCCGCCCTGCGCCAGGTGGAACCGGGCTTCTTCGAGAACGGCCGTCTCAAGCCCGGCCTCACCCAGAAGGACATCGTGCGCGCCCTGGTCAAGCACTTCGGCGTGGAGAGCGAGTTCAGCCAGCTCTTCCTGCGCCGGGTGGGCGCCCACCACGCCGCCACGGGCAACCTGGACCTGGCCCTGCATTTCCACGAGGCCGCCCAGGCCTCCACCCCCCAGGCCAAGGCGGCCAAGGGAGTGAAGCTGGTGGCGCGGGGGGCCTCGCTAACCGCCGAGGGCCTCTCGGGCACCGAGTGGCGTAAGTTCTTCACCCCGGGGGAGCTACACCTCATCCGCACCGCGGCCCTGGCCGAGGGTGCCACCCAGGCCCAGATCGAGGCCCTGGCCAAACTGACCCAGTTCGTGTCCCAGCACCGCAACCCCGACGGCACCTTCCGGCCCATGTCCTCCGCCGAGCAGGCCGAGCTGGACCGGCTCCTGACCCGGGCGCGGGAGGCCAAGGCGGAGTTCAAGCGCATCATGACCCGGCTTTTGGGCAGCCCCAACCCCCCGGAGAGCCGGGTGCAGGAGTTCACCCGCCAGGGCAAGCGCCTGCTCAAGAAGATGGCCCAGGTGGGCTATTGGATGCGGGTCAAGGAGATCCTGGCCATCGGCGACCCCGCCCGCCGCACCCAGGCCCTGACCACCCTGCGTAACGAGTACAAGAAGATCCTGGAGGCATATCAGGGCAAGAGCTCACCCCAGGACCTGGAGTGGGCCCGCCAGGCCGAGGCGGCCACGGCCAAGCTGCTCAAGGCCCAGCAGGACAACCCCAAGGCCCTGGGCAAGCTGCTGGCCGGGCTCAAGAAGCTGCACAAGATCATGACCACGCCCCTGGTCACGCGCCAGAAGCTCAAGGCCTTCCTGGGCAAGACCGAGCTGGGCAAGGCCATCCTCAAGCACACCCCCNAGNCGGTGTGGGAGGGCAAGCCCCCCGAGGCCCTGCGCCGTCCCAGCTTCGGCGGCTCCACCGAGTTCCTCCTGGAGCTGGTCAAGCANCCCTACAAGGCGGTGGGGGGCACGGTCAACGCCCTGATGATGATCGACCTGGCCTGGAGCATGGTGGACCTGTGGAACTCGCCCGCGCCCTGGTACACCAAGACCTGGGAGCTGGGCAAGCTGCTCAGCATCATGCTGGTGCCCCACCTCTACATGATCCCGGCCATGTACCACGCCTCCCTGAGCGGCGACCCCAAGGCCGTGGCCTATGCCCTGGCCTGCTTCGTGTGCCCGCCCCTGATGTTGCCCCAGCTCATCCAGAGCCTGGGCAACCGGGTCATCGCCGGCCAGCAGCGAGCCTACTTCCAGAAGGAGCTGGAGGAGATGCTCAAGGCCAGCGTGTTCGATCCCCCCGTGGGCAACGAGCCCCAGGAGCTGTTGGACCGCTGGCTGGCCGATCCCTCCCAGGTGCGCTACCGCTGGGAGTCGCTGCAGACCCTCACCGAGACCTACCGCCGTGAGGGCACTCCCTCCCTGGCCGACTACATCCTGGCCCTGGCCAACAAGGACCCCGCGGTCATGGCCCTGAGCGCAGCCTACCGCCCCGGCGAGGGCGAGCTCAAGGCCGGCTTCCGCCGCCTGGTGGTCCCGGGGGCGGTCTCGGCCGCCTTCCGCGCCATGCTGGAGAACGGCGACCACAAGTTCTTCCGCGAGAACGCCGCCCTGGCCCGGGCGCTCAAGGACTACCGCGACTTCACCTGCATGATGATCTCCCCCCACATGAGCCGCCCCCCCGACTACTGCCGCTACGCCTGGGCGGACAAGAAGTCCGGCATCAAGCTGGACCTGCTCAACAACACCCTGGCCAAAGGCGAGGAGGCCCGCCTGCACAAGACCGTGGTCTACACCATCCGCAAGCTCTTGGCCGAGCGGGCACGCAAACAACGCCGCATCGCCGAGCTGCTGGCCCAGAGCATCATCACCTCCTTCGAGGAGGAGATGCGCGCGCGCAAGATGGCCGAACTGGGCGCCATCGGCCCCTTCATCGAGGAGATCAAGTCCCTGGCCAAGTCCCTGGGCATCGAGAAGGAGCTGGTGCGCAACTTCATGGACGAATTCAACCGCATCGACCGCAAGGACACCACCAAACAGGCCCTGGTGGCCAACCGCTGGCTGGAGACCTACCGCCGCATCCTGGCCGAGCGCCAGTTCCTCCTGGGCCTGTGCGGCAACCTGGGCGTGCCCCCCAGCTACCAGCAGCACCTGCTCTACGGCTCGCCCCCCCTCAAGGGCGAGCCCGGCCACGACACCCTGGTGGCGGCCAACCTGGACCAGCAGG
>MTPE01000492.1 GCA_002011835.1 Desulfarculaceae bacterium JdFR-95
GAGCGCCCGATCTTGTTCATCCCGGGCCGGCCAGCTCTAAGCCATGGCCCGAAGGGTGGCCTTTAGGCCAGCCTTGACAAGGCCGGCCCGGGATGATTCTATCACCACCGCGGCGTTTGCCGGGTGAGCCTGTTTTAAAGGTGCTGGCCGCCGGTTTCTTTCTTGCCGGGCGTGGCCACCCCTACCCTGGTCTCTACGCGGGGCGGCCGTCCTTGCCCTCCTCCCAGGTGAACACGAAGCGGCACTCGGGGTCGCCGCGTCCCAGGCAGGCGGGCCGCTGCATATGCAGGCCGGGGTGGTAGCCGCGGGCAAAGGGCTCGTCGCGGTGGCAGCTTATGGTGTAGGCCAGCTCCGGGTCCAGGCCCATCTCCGCGTACATCTCCAGGTAGCGGCAGCGCCGCACGCGGTAGGACAGGTGCCGGCCCTCCAGGGTCGGTCCTTCCAGCTCCAGGGCGTCTCCCGCGGCCATCCTTCGCACCAGGGTGGCGAAGTGCTCCAGGTTGGGGCCGCCGGGGTCCTGGGACGCGGCTTGACGGCCGGCCTGGAGGGCGGCGCGCTCTATGGCCCGGCCCAGGAGCGCCAGTGCGCGCCCTCGCCCCAGCTCCTCGCACAACACCACGAACAGCGGCTCAAGCACCTGGGCCTGCAGGCGCCTCTGCTCCAGGAGGGTGATCGACGGCTGGCTCATGGACGGGCCTCCTCGTGACGGGGGGCAGATGGCCGCCGCCTTGCCTCGGCGGCGACCCGCGGTCTATAACTAGACCAGCTTTGGCTGGTTGGCAACGCTCTTGCGGGAAAGGAGGAGCCCGTGCCCCCCTACAGTCCCCTGATCGCGCGGGAAGACAGTCTCCTGGTGATCATCGACGCCCAGGAGCGGCTCATGCCGGTGATCGAGGGCCACCAGGAGGTGACCGACAACCTGGTGCGTCTGGCCAAGTTCGCCGGCATCGTGGGTCTGCCGGTGGTGGTGACCGAGCAACAGAAGCTGGGCGCCACCCTGCCGGTGGTGGCCGAGGCCCTGGGCGGGGTGTCCACCCTGAGCAAGATCACCTTCGACTGCTTCGGCAGCCCGGAGTTCGTCTCCGCCCTGGCGGCCCAGGGCCGGGGGACCTTGATCCTGGCCGGGATCGAGGCCCACATCTGCGTGGCCCAGACCGCGCTGACCGGCGTGCGGGACTACCGGGTGCAGGTGGTGAGCGACGCGGTGGGCTCGCGCACCCGGGCCAACTGGCTCATCGCCCTGGAGCGGGTACGCGCCGCCGGGGTGGAGGTGACCTCCACCGAGATGGTGATCTACGAGCTGTTGCGCCGGGCCGGCACCGAGGAGTTCCGCGCCACCCTGCCCCTGGTCAAGTAGGCCGCCGCGAGGCGGAGGAGAGTGCGGCCAGGCGCGGTGTCTCCCCCGCTTCCCCTAGCGGGGAAGGCTACTTCCACACGGCTATCGGCGGGGCATCCTGCCGCTGTCCGGCTTTGTCCGTGCTCTCCCCTGCCCTCCTGCGGGCGGATTCCAGGCGGCGCTTTGCCGCTCGGCTCCGCCGCCGGTGTCTCGGCCCACCTGTCCTGCTTCCTGGGGNCCTTTTCCCGCCCTACTTGCCACGGGTCGCGGTCGCCGTTTGCCTTCTACGGCCTCTCCCGCCGGTACAGTCTTCCGGTGCCCGCCCGCGGCACGCCCGTTGGAGAGCCCGCCCGCCCCGTAGGCGAGAGCGACGTTCACCCGCCCTGCTGTGGACGCACCTCAACACTCCCGCCGGCCCCACATCGACGGGCCGGCGGGACACATGGCTTCCCCGCGCTTCCCGGTACCTCCCGCATCACTGTCGTCGGTGCGGGGGTGCGGCCAAAGGCGCGGGATGGCGCCTGGTTTGCTGCCCGCGGCGTGCCGGGGCGTCAGAGCGCGTCTTTGATCTTGCCCGCTATGCGCTCGATGGAGCGCATGTTGCCCGGCTTGCTCTCCCACTCGAACTTGTCCAGGCCGTCCTTGGTGCGGTCGCGCGGGATCAGGTGCACGTGGTAGTGCATGACCACCTGGTTGGCGCCCTCGCCGGAGAGCTGCACCACGGTCACGCCGGTGGCCTTGAGGCAGGCCAACTGTGCCCGGGCGATCTTCTGGGCGGTCTGATGCACCGCGGCCAGGTCGCCGGGGGTGATGTCCAAGAGGTTCTCGGCGTGGGCCTTGGGGATGACCAGGGTGTGGCCCTCGGTGACCGGATTGATGTCGGCGAAGGCGAGGGTACGCTCGTCCTCGTAGATCTTGAAGCAGGGGACCTTGCCGGCCACGATTTGGCAGAAGATGCAGTCCTGGGTATCGGTCGCCATGTGCAACTAGCCTCCCTGTGACGCCGCGGGCGCCTTGGTTTGGGGAGGGGCGCTGGCGGCGTCTACGTCGATGATTTTCAGGCCTGCGGCATAGGGTCGGGTCACGTAGTCGCTGACCTGGCTGATGCGCCGCACCAGCTCACCTAGGCGCACCAGCTGCTCTTCCAGGGCAGACAGGTGTCCAGCGGCCGCCGCCTCCGGGGGCAGGGAGCGCTTCAGTTTCTCCAGGAGCAGGTTGGCGGTGGTGAGGGGCTGGGCCAGTTCGTGACAGGCGGCGCCGGCCATCTCCACCGCGGCCTCGCGGCGCTCCAGGAGGCGGGCCTGCTCCATGAGCAGGGCCGAGTCCATACCTGCGGCCACCTTGCGTCCCAGGCGGCGCAGGAAGTGGGTCTCGAAGTCGGGCTGATAACGCCGGGGCGAGGCCGAGCCCAGGTTCAGGGTGCCCAGCATCTCACCCCGCACCCACAGGGGGATTATCGCGGCCGAGGCCACGAAGGGCCCGGGGGAGAAGAAGCAGGCGATGAACTCTTCGGCCAGGCGGTTGCTGAGGAAGGGCCGTTCCAGATCGGCCAACAGCAGGCGCAGCTCCTGGCGCCGGCGCAGGAAACAACCCGCTGGCAGCTCTCCCTGCAGGGGACCCTCCACGGCCTCGCGCAGGCGCTGGTTGTCGGCCACCAGGGTCAGGGTCACGTTGTCCAGCTCGTAGATGGTGGCCACGCGGCGGGGCAGGTGGCGCAACAGATCGCGGAAGGCGTGGCGGGCCAGGATGAACTCCTCCACCTCGTCCAGCCGCTGCTGGATCTTCTCGTTACGCCGGGCCTGCTCCAGCAGCTGTTGGATCTCCTGGGCAGAGAGCATGCCACGCAACTCCCGGGGAGACACGAGCCGCCCACGGGCGGCGGCCAAACATGGATCGCATCCATGCTAGCACAGCCGCCCACCCCGGACAACCATCTCTCCGCTCTCCACCCTATTGGCCGGTGGTTGGCCGGCGTCGCCGGCAGATCCAGGGCGTTTTTCTTTCGCCTCGGCGCCACAGGCCGTATAATGGCTGGCATGAAGGTAGCGGCGATACAGATGAACTCCAAGGCAGACCGCGCGGCCAACCTGGCCCAGGCGGCGGAGCTGTTGGCCCGTGCGCGGAAGATGGGTGCGCGCCTGGCGGTGCTGCCCGAGCATTTCTCCTTCATGCAGGCCGAGGGACGCCGGCCGCCAGCGCCCGAGCCCCTGCGGGGGCCCTTGGTACGCTGGCTGGGCGAGCAGGCCCGCACCCTGGGCATGTGGATCATCGGCGGTTCCTTCTCCCAGCAGGTACGGGGTCGGCGGCNGGTGTACAACACCTGTCCGGTGCTGGACGACCAGGGGCGGCTGCGCGCCTGGTATCAGAAAGTGCACCTGTTCGACCTGGCCTTGCCGGGGCGGCCGGCGCTGATGGAGTCGGCCCACGTGCTGCCCGGCCGGCGCATCGTGACCGTGGACACCCCGGCCGGACGGGTGGGCCTGAGCATCTGCTACGACCTGCGCTTTCCCGAATTCTACCGCCGTCTGCGCCTGCGGGGGGCCGAGGTGTTGGTCGCGCCCAGCGCCTTCACCGCGGCCACGGGCAAGGCCCATTGGGACCTGCTGGTGCGGACGCGGGCGGTGGAGAACGCCTGCTACCTGGTGGCGGCGGCCCAGTGGGGGAACCACGGCGGCCGGCGCAAGAGCTTCGGCCGGGCCATGATCGTGGACCCCTGGGGCGAGGTGCTGGCCGTGTGCGAGGACGGCGTGGGCGTGGCGGTGGCCGAGGTGAGCCGCCGGCGCCTGGAGCGCCTGCGCGGGCTGCTG
>MTPE01000421.1 GCA_002011835.1 Desulfarculaceae bacterium JdFR-95
CCCCCCCCTTCCCCCCGCGGCAAACATTATCCCCCCACCCGCCGCCAAGGGCAAGGACCGCCTTTTGCTGCTATCATCGTAGGAAGGACAGGTGTTTTCCACTCTATCCCCATGGTCTGCCTGCGAGGAGCCCCATGCCGCCGCCGTTGGTCCTGGCCATATACGGAAGCCCCCGCCGCAAAGGCAACACCGCCCGCCTGCTGGCCCAGGCCGTGGCCGGGGCGCGCGGGGCCGGAGCCCGNGTGGAGGAGGTGTGGCTGCGCGATCTGACCATGTCGCCCTGCCTGGAGATATACGCCTGCAAGGAGACCGGCCGCTGCGCCATNGAGGACGACTTCCAGGGCCTTTACGACCGGCTCCTGGCCTGCCGGGGGCTGATGTTGGCCTCGCCCATCTTTTTCTATACGGTCAGCGCCCACACCAAGATCATGATGGATCGCTGCCAGAGCCTGTGGGCGCGCAAGTATTGTGTGGAGAAGGTGCCTTTGGGCGCGCGGCGGCCCTATCGCCGGCGGGGGCTGTTCATCAGCGTGGGGGCCAGCCGGGGCAAGCGCCTGTTCGAGGGTGCCCTCCTCTCGGTGCGCTACTTCATGGACACCCTGGACATGGAGCTGTGGGCCGCGCTCACCTACCGCGGGCTGGACGCGGCCGAGGCGGTGGAGGCCCACCCCGAGTATCTGGACCAGGCCCGCCGGGCCGGGGCCGAGCTGGTGGCGGCCCTGGCCGGGCTGGAGTGAGGGCCGTATGCCGCGGGCCGCCCGCAGGCTCCGGCGCCTGGTGCGCGACTGGCTCACCGGGCCGGACTGGCCCCGACTGCCCCCGGAGGTGGAGGCGGCACCCTGGCCGGTGCAGGTGGGGGCGCTGTTGGCCTCCCTGGCCAGCCCCTCTCTGGAGGCGCGGCACCGTGCGGCCTGGAGCCTGGGGCGGCTGGTGGCCGCGGCGGCCCGGGAAGAGGTGGAGGCCGGCCGCGAGGTTTTGCGGCGCCTGGTGTGGGGGCTCAACGAGGAGTCAGGGGCCGTGGCCTGGGGTGCGGCCGAGGCCATGGCCGAGGTGATGTGCCGCAGTGCGCCCCTGGCGGAGGAGTTCTTGAACCTGCTGGTTTCCTATGCAGGCGACACCCCGCTCACCCTGGACTTCCCGCCCCTGTTGGCCGGGGCGGTGTGGGGTCTGGGACGGGTGGCCCAGGCCGAGGGGGAGCTGGTGTTGGCCCGGGGGGGTGACCAGGCCCTGTTGGCGCGCCTGGGGCATCCCCGGCCCGAGGTGCGTGCCGCGGCGGCCTGGGCCTGGGGTCAGGGCGGCTTGCTCAGCGCCAGTCCGGCGGCGGGCCGTGCCGTGGCCGCTTTGGAGGGCCTACGGGGAGAGCGCGATCCGGCGGCGGTGTTCCACCGCCGCCGGCTGGTGTCGGCCCCCCTGGGTGAGCTGGCCGCGCGCAGCCTCTCCGGCGCTTGGGCCTGAACCTCACAGGCGGAACAGTTGCCGCGGGGTCTCCAGGCCGATCTGGCGCGCCAGCTCCAGAGGCAGGGCGCGCAGGAAGGCCACCGCGCCGGGCAGGCTGTTGGGCAGGCGCCCTTGGAACTCCGGTGCGGGATAGAACTGGTCGCTGCCCACCACCAGGCGGTGGGGGAAGCGGCGGCACACCTCCAACCAGGCCGGCTTGAGACGCCCCGTACGGTCCAGGGGGTGGATCAGGCTGTGGTGGTGGAGCTTGAAGCTCATGTAGAGGTTGGGGTGGTCCGCCAGCAGCCGCAGGCACAGCTCCGGCGTGCGCCGGCCGGTGTGTCCCCAGCCGATGTGGGACCAGATGATGCGTGCCTTGCGGTTGTGGGCCAGCAGGCGCTCGAAGGCGGCGATGTTGGCCCGCACCGAGCTCGGGTTGGGGGGCGATTTCAGGTGTGCGGGCAAGGGCAGGTCGCTGGGGGCGGCCTCCATGTGCAGGTCTATGGGTACGCCGCGCTCGGCGGCCAGGTCGGCCAACAACAGCAGCAGGGGGTGATCCGGCGGGGCCCACTCGTAGGGGTGGCCGGAGGTGAAGGAGAAGTGCTCCAGGGCCAGCTCGCCGAAGCCCCGCGCGCCCAGGGCGAGTATCTTCTCCGCCCGGTCGCGGAAACGGCGCTCCAGGCCGGCCGGAGTGCGTCCTTGACGCACCGCCTGCTGGATCATCAGGTTGAGGGAGCCGCCCCCGGCCAGGAAGGAGAAGCGCTGCGGGCGGCGGGCGCAGACCTGGGCCAGCTCCTCGGCGTCGAAGTTGCCCCGGCGCTCCGAGGTGAGGGGCGGGGGCATGACGATGGTGCGCTTGATCCCGGCCGCGTCCATCTCCTCCAGGGCCACCTGCACCGCTCCCTCCCAGTCGGCCGCCCAGTCCCCCCCGCCCGAAGGATAGGTGCCCAACAGGTGGGCGTGGCAGTCGATCCAGGGCAGGGGCGGGGGGCCGGAGACGGGCCGTGGAGGGGGAAACCGCCGGCGCGCCCCAGGGGGCGGGGNAAGACCCGGCGGCCCCTGACACGCCTCCAAGAGCAACCCCGCTCCCCAGGCCAGACCTACCTTGAGAAAACTCCTCCGCGTCATGTGTGACATGGCTCTGCTCTCCCTAGACCCATAGGGCCATTATAGTCAACGGCGAGGTTGGATAGGGAGGAAATTCGGGTCTGAAAATAGGGCGGTTCCGTGCGAAGCCGGTCTGGCCCCGGGAACGGATCAGCGCCACTTGCCGTCTGGGAACGGCCTCTTGCGGCGGTTTCTTCCTCCCCGCCCCTCAACCAGCCGCGAGAGGCGCCCCAAAGCCGGCGACCGGGGGCGGCTTTGGCAGCGGGGTCGGGTTTGGCCCGGAGCAAGACACTTCGGCCGACCGCACGAGGGGGCAGGCATCCGCCCGTGGTGAGCCCTGGCACGCTGTCGAGGGGGCAGCAGGGGTCGGGGCGGTGGGCGGGAAAATACCCTGATCGGGTACAGTTTTTTGCGAGGAATTCCGTTTCCCCACACCTTGCGGGGCCGGGTGCCGATGGGCTATCATCGGGCCAGGTGAGGGGGCGGCCTGCCGCCCCAACTTGTGTCCAGCAACCCCCATTCCTTCCCCGGGAGGTGAAGATATGCGAAAGTTTCTGGTAGCCCTTGCCGTGGTGTCGCTGGCCCTGGCCGGTTTCGCTGCTCCGGCTGCGGCCAAGATCTCCATCAAGTTCGGCCACGTGGCCCCGCCCTTCCACGGCCAGAGCAAGGGCGTGGACGCCTTTGCCGCCTATGTGAAGGAGAAGACCGGAGGCCAGGTGGAGATCAAGACCTTCCCCTTCGGCCAGTTGGGCTCCGAGCGCTCCATGGCCGAGCAGGTGCAGGCCGGCACCCTGGAGATGGCGGCCATCACCACCGCGGTGCTGAGCAACTACGTGCCCCAGGTGGCGGTGGTGGACCTGCCCTTCGTGTTCCCCAACCGCAAGACCGCCTATGCGGTGCTGGACGACCCCGCCTTCCAGAAGCGGCTGTTCTCCTACCTGCCGGCCAAGGGCTTTGTGGGCATCGGCTGGACCGAGAACGAGTTCCGCGACATCAACAGCAAGAAGGGGCCCATCGTCAAGCCTTCGGACCTGAAGGGGCTCAAGATCCGGGTCATGAACAGCCCGGTGTACATGGACACCTTCCGCCAGTTGGGCGCCTCGCCGGTGGGCATACCCTTCCCTGAGCTGTACAACGCCCTGCAGCAGGGGGTGATCGACGCCCAGGAGAACCCGCTGCTCACCTCCATTCTGATCAAGGCCACCGAGGTGGCCAAGTACGTCACCGACACCGACCACATCCTCACCGAGTGCATCATCATTGTGAACCCCGACTTCTGGAACCGCCTCACCCCCCAGCAGCAGAAGATCTTCCGTGAGGCGGCCAAGGTGGCCATCAAGACCAACCGCGAGGTCAACGTGCAGCTGCACAAGAAGCTGCCCAAGTCGGGCCTGAGCGTGGAGGAGTATTGCAAGAAGTACGGGGTGAAGGTGACCAAGCTCACCCCGGCCCAGCGCCAGGCCTTTGCCGACGCCATGCGCCCGGTGTGGGACAAGTACAAGAAGATCGTGGGGCCGGATCTGTTCGACTACTTCATGGCCACCATCAAGAAGCACAAGCAGTAGGGAGTGGACGGCCCCC
>MTPE01000422.1 GCA_002011835.1 Desulfarculaceae bacterium JdFR-95
CTCATCAGGCCCTAGGATACCAAACACCACAGCAGGTAAAAAAGCAGCCTGATCTGTATAAAAATTAGGGGGTCATTACAGCCACGTGCAGAGCCATCCCATACCGCCAGATGGGCGCCCTGCCGGACAAGACGAGGATGCTCCCCGCCGGGATGTCCGGCTTGGGAGGCAGATCCGTATCGGGGGTGATTGGACCATCCACGCCAATGTCCCACATCACAATAGTTATATCTTTCCTCCTTCCTGGGTTTTCGCCTCTCCGCGATGAAAGCGGCAGGTGCCCCTCCCACCGGGGGAGGCGAAAACCCGGAAGGAGACTGGGACGCGACCCGCGCCTGATGTATTATAGCCTCGGAGATCGGCGTTCCTCCGTGGCCCTTCTACATCAGGGCCCGCAACCGTCCTCCAGATCGCCTGTCCATCGTCCTCACCTTCTCCAGGGCCCGCTTCTGGATCTGCCTCACCCTTTCACGAGAAAGGCCCATCTCCTCTCCCAACTCCACCAAGGAGGCGACCCCGTGTCCGTCCAGGCCGAACCTCCTCTTCAAAATCAACCGTTCCCTCTCGTCGAGACGGGCGAGAACCTGGTCGATTGCGGCGGCCCTTTGCGACTCCATCACATGCCTGTATGGATCGCTCCCGGAACCGGCGTCCGGCACGAAATTTCCCAGAGTCTCGTCCCCGTCCTCGCCGACCGGCGCATCCAGACTAACCACCACCGCGGCGGCCTCCATCAGGGACCTGACCTCTTCCACCGACATCCCGGCCGTGCCCGCGACCTCCTCCAGGGACGGCTCGCGCCCGAGCCTGGCCGAGACCCGCCGGTATGCGCCGAACACCTTGGACTGCCTCTCGTGGACGTGGGCAGGAAGGCGAATCATATCTGCCGTGTCCCCCACGGCGCGACTCAGGCTTTGCCGGATCCACCACGTGGCAAAGGTGGAGAAGCGGAAGCCCCGTCCGGGGTCGAACCGAAGCACGGCCCTCATGAGGCCAATATTTCCCTCCTGGACCAGGTCCGCAAAAGGCAGGCCCCCGTCCTGGAACCGCCGAGCCAAAGTGAAGACCAGGCCCTGGTTCCGCAAGACCATCTCGTCCGCCGCACGGCGCATGATTTCGAGGCAGGCATCCATCCTCCCCAGCTTCTTCCGCACGTCCCTCGACGGCCGGGGCCTGACCCGCCCCGTTCTCTCCAGGACTGCGCGGCGGACCTCCTTCAAGGCGTCTTCAATTCCGACCGGTATCTTTTCTCCTTCCAGGACCTTCTTCGCCAAGCTCCTGGCTTCTTCAAACTCGCCCCGGGGATCCTTGTAACGGGACAGCACCTCCAGCGCGAGCCGGAGGAACTCGTCCCGGTTCGCCCTGACCGTGGCGGCGAGTTCTCGCTCGCGCTCCGGGGACAGGAGGGAGGGACGCCGAATACGTTTCGCTTTCTCGCTTGCCAACATGCCTTGATGCGACCTCCTCATCGCCATGATAGCCGCCGCGGTTGACAATGCCTGGAAAGCGGCTAACATGCCGGGGAAGGAAGGCCGGAGAAGGAAATGGACAATCGAAAGGAAGGCGCACGTGGGCCGAGGATCTCCGTCTTCAGCTCGGGAGAGGAGATAAAAAGGGCCTTCGACGAGCTGATGATCGTAGTGCGGAACGCGGAAGGCCGCCCCGACAACGAGTATTCGGAGACGGTGGAGCATCTGCTCATCTCGCAGCAGGACTCCATTATGGATCTGGTGAAGACGATCAGGAAGTTGGCCTTCCTGGTCGTGGCTTTCGCCATGTTGACCTTTCTCGAGATGGCTTACATTGTCATCAAATTGAACTAGCCGCAGGGGCCACGAACAAACTGCAACCGGTTTCGCCCCGCTGGTGATCAGGGGGGCGAAACCGGTTGCGTATAGGTTGCGTTCTGGGGCCTTTTTTGCCCCGATTTGCCCTGTTTTGCCAAGCTAACTAGTTGAAATCATTGAAACCACTAACCTTTTATTGGCCTGTCACGCCGAAGACACGGGTTCGAGTCCCGTTGGGACTGCCACGATAGGTGTCTGGGGCTAGGCGTCATGGCCTAGCCCCATCTTTGTTCAGGATTCGGGCGTGGGGAACGCCCTGGTCGTCGACCTTGCGGCAAGGGATGTCGGCGCACATCGGCTCGGCTGTTCCGGTCACGTCTGTCAATGTGGTGTACGGCCATCGGCCATCCGCAGTTGATCAAGCAGCGATTTGCTTCAGGTTCTGTTTGTCCTCCGGGTTGGTTTGTGCTGTCTGGGCCTGGTGCAAGGCCTCGGCTGACATGTAGCTTCGAGCTATGGCCCACTCGTCGTTCTGCTCTGCCAGCAGCGCGCCCACCAGCCTGACTATGGCGGCCCGGTCGGGAAAGATGCCCTGAACCGTCCCGGGATTGCCGGAGGCTCCATTACTTGGGAGAATGGGGTTTATGGCGAGACGAAGTGCATATTCACCAGAGGTAAGGGAGCGGGCGATACGGATGGTTTTTGAGCACCAGGGGGAGTACGGCTCGCAGTGGGAGGCCATACGTTCCATAGCGGCCAAGATCGGCTGTAGCGGAGAGACTCTGCGGAAGTGGTTTCGGCAGGCTGAGCGGGATCAGGGTTTTCGTCCTGTAGTGACCAGCGAAGAGCGTGAGCGGCTCAAGCAACTGGAGCGGGAAGTTCGTGAGCTGCGTCGGGCCAACGAGATACTTCGCAAGGCGGCAGCTTTTTTCGCCCAGGCGGAGCTCGACCGCCGAGCGAGGTGATGGTGTCGTTCATTGACGATCACCGGGAAGAGTACGGGGTCGAGCCGATCTGCCGGGAGCTGCCGATCGCCCCGTCTACGTACTACGAGCACAAGGCCCGCCAGGCCGATCCTGGTCGTTTGCCGCGACGCACCCGGCGAGACGCCATGTTGCGCGATCACATCCGCCGAGTGTGGGACGCAAACTTCCAGGTCTACGGGGTGCGCAAGGTGTGGCGGCAGCTGAAGCGGGAGGGTATCAAGGTGGCCCGATGCACGGTGGAGCGTCTGATGCGGGATATGGGCCTTAAAGGGGCCGTACGAGGCAAGCAATACAAGAAGACCACCGAATCGGACAACAACGTCGCTCGGCCGGCCGACCTGGTCAAGCGCGACTTCACGGCCAGCGGCCCCAACCAGCTTTGGGTGGCCGATCTGACCTATGTGGCCACCTGGCGGGGCTTTGCCTACGTGGCCTTTGTCATCGACGTATTCGCGCGCATGATCGTGGGCTGGCGCGCCTCCAGCTCGCTGCGAACTGATTTGGCCCTGGACGCCCTGGAACAGGCGCTCTGGGCGAGGCCTGTGGTGGATGGTCTGGTGCACCACAGCGACCATGGTGTGCAGTACCTCTCGATCCGCTACACCCAGCGCCTGCTGGAAGCGGGCATCACGCCCTCGGTGGGCACAGTGGGTGACTCGTATGACAATGCCTTGGCAGAGACAGTGATTGGCCTCTACAAAACCGAGGTGATCCACCGTCGAGGACCGTGGCGCAACTTGAAGGCGGTGGAACTGGCCACCCTGGAATGGATCCACTGGTTCAACAATCGGCGGCTGCTGGAGCCCATTGGCAATGTCCCACCAGCAGAGTTCGAAATGGCATACTATCAGTCTCAACAGCCTCCGGCCATCCAGGCCGGACTCAACTAAATAACCCTCCGGAAAAACCGGGACGGTTCAGAATATTGTCGGAGCTCTCTTGCAAACTGAGGATGGCTGCGATGGTCTCCTATCTCAAACCCGTGCCCATCTCCACTTCGTACACCACTCCCCTGGACTCTAACCGGCCGACCCGCAAGGCCCGTCTCCAACGTCGGTACGGCTCGGGGAACACCACCGCCTCCACCAGCCCGGTCTCGTCCTCGAGGGTGATGAACCGCATGCGCTCCCCGCGGCCGGTGGAGACCGTCTTGGCCGCGACCACCCATGCCAGCAGGCGCATCCTCCTTCCGACATGCGTAGCAGGTCCTTCGCCCGCGCGAGACCGTCGGCCTCCATCCTTTCCCGTATCAGCTCCAGGGGATGACGGTCCACCAGGAAGCCCAGCACGCGGAACTGGCGGCGGAGCCGTTCCACTTCGTTTTCCCTCGGCAGGGGGGGAGGTGCGACGGG
>MTPE01000130.1 GCA_002011835.1 Desulfarculaceae bacterium JdFR-95
CCCGCCGCGCCTGCCACAGGGCCTGGGCCTCGGCCTGGTCCCGGGCCCGGCGCACCGGCTCGGCCCCGCAGCGGCGCATGATCCCGGCCAGCTCCTCGGCCTGGCGGGACACCACCTCCGGCGGGCCGTCCACCTCCACCAGGATCATGGCCTCGGCCGGGGGCAGGCCCAGATGGGCCTGGCGCTCGGCCGCGCGCAGGCTGAGGCCGTCCATGAACTCGCAGGCCACGGGCCGGATGCCGCTGGCCAGGATGGCCTGTACTCCCTCCGCGGCCTGCTCCAGAGAAGAGAAGAAGCCGCACACCGTGGCCCGCGCCTCGGGCAGGGGCAACAGGCGCAGGGTGATCTCGGTCAGCACCGCCAGGGTGCCCTCGCTGCCCACCAGCAGCCGGGTGAGGTCGTAGCCCACCACGCCCTTGATGGTGGGCGCGCCGGTGGTGAACACCCGCCCGTCGGGCAGCACCGCCTTCACCCCCAGCACGTAGTCCCGCGTCACCCCGTACTTCACCGCGCGCAGGCCGCCGGCGTTCTCGGCCACGTTGCCCCCCACGGTGCAGAAGCTCACCGAGGCCGGGTCCGGGGGATAGAACAACCCCCGCGCCTCGGCCGCGGCCTGCAGCTCGGCCGTGACCACCCCCGGCTCCACCACCGCCACCTGGTCCGCGGCATCGATGCGCAGGATGCGGTTCATGCCCGCCAGGTCCAGCACGATGCCCCCCGCCACGGGGATGGCCCCGCCGGTGATGCCGCTGCCCGCGCCCCGCGGCACCACCGGCACCCGGTGGGCGGTGCACACCGCCATCACCCGCGACACCTGCGCCGTGTCCANCGCCCGCACCACGGCCTGGGGCGGGTGGCGGCCGCCGCTGGCGTCTCCTCCNTAGGCCAGGCGCTCGGCCCAGTCCGTGGCCAGGTTCTCCGCTCCCGCCGCCTCTCGCAGCTCCTGCAACACCCGCTGGTNCATCTCGCTTGCGCCTCGCTTCCACTTGGGGTCTCTNGCCTCACGGCGCCAGGGAATTATAGCAGATGCGGCCGTTNCCTGCGGTGTGGGGCCCCGGGCGAGACCGCAGGCGCCGCTTCCCAGGGCAGAGGGCCGGGGCCGGGCCGCGACCTCCCGGAGGGGATGCAGGAAATGTCTTGACAAATGCCAAATATTGTCTTTTGGTAAATATTGACCAAGGGCCAATATCTGCCAGCCNGGGAGGCGCGCCTTGAACCTGGGAGTCCTGCTCAGAAGCCACCGCAAACAGCGCGGCCTCACCCTCAAGGCGGTGGCCGAACGGGCGGGCATCTCGGAGGGGTTCCTCAGCCAGGTGGAGAACAACGTAAAGACGCCCTCCCTGGAGAGCCTGATGGCCATCTGCCGGGCCTTGGGGGTGGATGCGGGCGAGCTGATGAGCCGCCTGCAGAACCAGGCGCGGCTGTTCGTGATCCGGCGCGACGAGTGGGACGAGGTGGACCTGCCCCACACTGGCTTCGCCACGCGTCGTTTCTGTCCTCCCGAGGCGCGGGAGGCGGTGGACAGCGCGGTGTTGTTCATCGCCCCGGGGCGTTCCATCCCGGTGCGCAAGGGAGTCAAGAACGGCCAGGAGATCCTGTGCGTGCTGCAGGGGACCCTGGAGCTGGTGCATGGTGACGAGGTGGTGACACTGCGGCGGGGGGACGCGGTGCATCTGTGGACCGAGCCCAGCCGCCAGGCGGTGACCAACCGGGGCCGAGGCTTGGCCGTGGTGCTGTGGGTGGGCACCCTCTAGACCGGTCGGAGCGGGGCGGTGGAGGAGGCCGGGAACCGCAAGGAGACCAGCCTGTGGGCTGATGAGCCGCGGAGGCCGGAAGCCACCGCGCCGAGAGTTGCAAAGCGGGGCGGGGCTGCGCAGAGAAACGGGGCGTGAGCCATTGGGAGGCGGGGCGGAGGCACAGAGAGGCGGGGCCGGACGCCGGCCCTGGTGGACGCCGGGCGGTGCGAGGCTCGGTAAGGCAGGCGGCCCAGGGGTGCAGGAGGGCCGAGGACAGGGAGGCGAGAGCGTAGCCGAGCACAATCGACGCAGGCGGCGGCGCTGGGAGGGTGTCCGTCCCTGGGGCGGGCGGGCGCGGCTGCCTGCGAGGAGCTTCCCCTAAACCCAACTGGAGGAGGACGAGGCCTATGATCAAGTTTGGCAAGGGCAACCTGCGCGTGCCCAAATGGAGCAAACGCGTGTTCATGGTGGCCGGCGGCTGCACGCCCTTCCGCAAGTACTACCCGGAGTACAAGCTGGAAGAGCTGGTGATGATGGGCTACAAGATGATGCTGGAGGAGAACAACCTCAAGCTGGAGCCGCTGGAGATCAAGGACTGCATCAACTTCGCGGTGTACGGCGAGTTCGCCGACCACTTCCAGGACCAGCTCCTCTGCGAGGCCAAGGTGCACGACTACCTGGGCCTGGACCCTCTCTACAACGTGGGCATCAAGACCGGCGGAGCCACCGGCGGCTCGGCCATCCTCATCGGCGCCCAGGCCATCGCCAGCGGCTATGCCAACTGCTGCCTGGTGGCGGGCTGGGAGCGCATGGACGAGGTGGACACCCGCACCGGCAACTACTACATCTCCACCGCGGCCTGTAAGGACTTCGAGACCCGCATGGGCCGCATCTACAGCTCCTACTACGCGCCCATGGCCAACCGCTTCGCCTGGGCCTACGAACTGAGCGAGATAACCCGGGCCAAGGTGGCGGTGAAGAACCGCTACTACGCGCGCATGAACCCCAACGCCCAGCAGCCGGGCGACCACACCGTGGAGGAGGTGCTGGAGTCGCGCATGAGCGCCTACCCGCTTCGCTTCCTGGAGTGCTGCGCCATGAGCGTGGGCAGTGCCTCGGTGCTGCTGTGCGACGAGGAGATGGCCTACAAGCTCACGGACAAGCCGGTGGAGGTCTTCATCTGCGGCGGCAGCCACACCCTGCGCGTGGCCGACCGGCGGCCCATGGAGATACCCCTGCTGCCCCACGAAGAAGAGGGCATGTACGACGAGCTGCTCAAGGAGAACCCGCGCTGGCCCGGCTTCGAGAGCTTCCTGGCCAGCCGCTTCGCCGCCTGGCTGGTCTATCGCATGGCCGGTATCCAGAACCCTCTGGAGGACTTCGACTTGGTGGAGCTGCACGACGCCTTCACCATCAGCGACATCCAGACCTACGGCGACATTGGGCTGCGGCCCTACGGCCAGGAGGTGGACTACATCGAGAGCGGCGACGCCTACTATGGGGGCAAGTGCCCGGCCAACCTCTCCGGCGGCCTGTTGGGCACCATGCACGCGGTGGGCGCCACCGGCATCTGGCAGGCGGTGGAGTGCTTCTGGCAGATCCAGGGGCGCTACGACTACTTCCACGGCCACCAGAAGTGGTGGGACCGGGCGGAGAAGGAGAAGCCCGCGGACTGGAAGAGCCTGCAGGTGCCCAACGCCAAGCAGGCGCTCTGGATCAGCCACGCCGGGGTGGGTTCGCACGTGACCGCCGGCGTTCTGCGCCGGGCCTGGTAGGAAGGGAGGTGCACTGATGGCGAAACCGTATGAGGGTCCTCTGAGCACCGAGTACATTGGTGAGCCTCTGGAGCTCTATGACGACAAGAAGGCCTGGGTGGTGCGTTGGCCGCGTTCCCTGGAGCACCGCCACACCTACGGGCTGCTCACGCCCTTCTTCAAGGGCCTGACCCAGGGCAAGCTGTTGGCCACTAAGTGCGTGAACCCCAAGTGCCCCGCGCCCAGCGTGTGGCTGCCCCCCCGGGCCGACTGCCCCGACTGCTACGAGCGCATGGAGTGGATCGAGGTGCCCCCCGAGGGCAAGATCTACACCTTCACCATGCTGGACTACGCCGGCATCGGCATCGAGATGAAGACCCCCTACTGGCAGATCGACGTGGAGATCGAAGGGGTGGACACCATCTTCAAGGGCTGGCTCAAGGAGGGCAAGCCCGAGATCGGCATGCCGGTCAAGGCGGTCTTCCGCACCGAGAACCCCACCCACACCATCCTGGACATCTACTGGGTGCCCAAGTAGGCTACGGCCCCGCCCTGGGGACTCCGCCGGAGTCCCCAGGGCGGGGCTCCTTGCCTTGACGGTGTGGTGGTGGGTCCCGTAACCT
>MTPE01000097.1 GCA_002011835.1 Desulfarculaceae bacterium JdFR-95
GGCGCTGGCTGGGCCGGCGGGCGGCGCTGTGGGCGCTGGCCTTTTGGGCTTTCATACCTTCGGCCGCCTACTTCGAGCGCATGTACTCCATGAGCATGCAGGCCTACGCCCTGGGTCTGGCCCTGTACTATTTCTTCCTGCGCCGGGTGGAAGAGCCGAAAGGGGGCTGGGGAGTCCCGCTGTATCTGGTGTGCCTGGTGGGCCCCCTGGTGGACTGGCAGTTCGACTTCGCCTTTGGGGGGCTGCTTTTGTTCTGCCTGGTGCGGCGCGGGCCTTGGCGTCTGTGGCTGCGGGCCACCGCCTTGGCCGCGGGGGTGACCCTGGCCTACTTCGCCTACTCGGCCCTGGTGCAGACCCATCCTCCCCTTGCCGGTGAGCCCCGCACTGGCACCGGCTTGGCATACTGGATCAGCTACGCCCTGAATCGGCTCAATCCGCTACGGGTGTTTTCTCTGGCCTATTTCCAGCGCCTGGGGGAGATGTTCGCCTTGAACTTCACGGTGGCGGGCTGGCTGGTGCCTGTGCTGTGGGTACTGGGCTTGTGGCGAGGAAAAGGCGGATTCCACTGGGGTCTGTGGCTGCCGCTGCTCTGTCTGGTGCCTGGCGGAGCATACCTGATTCTGGTGCCACACGACACCTGGGGACATGTGTGGACTCTCTACGGGACAATGTCTTTCCTGGCCCTGGCCTTCGGGGTGGGCATGGATCGGCTTCTGGCCAGGGAGGGCTGGTGGCCGCGGTTGGTGGCAACAGGGCTGGCGGGGCTGCTCTTTGCCTTGGCCATACCCACCCTGGTCTTGCTGCATCGGCCTTCGTCCTACCTGGTGGGCAACGTGCGCTTGGGCAAGCTGGTTTCAGAGGCCGCCGACCGCAGCCAATACGGCTTGGTCGAAAACCACGACACCTTGGACTTCTATGCCGGTCTGTCCAACTTCGACGTTGTGGCCAGGCCCTCCCTGGTCCGGGAGTTGGAAGGCTGGCGCAGGCGCCTGGACAAACTGCCGGCTATAGTGGCCTTGAACCAGGCCTACTTGCCTTGGCGTTGGCCTGCGCCCTGGGGGCGGCAAGAGTTGACCGAACAATTGTCTCGCGATCTGGCGCCCTTCGGCTACCGGCTTTGGTTGCGCCGTCCCTTTCCTGTCTGGAGCCGAGAGCCACGCTCACTGCCTTGGTTCATCCTGGACCAGTTCCCTCCCACCCAGGAGGGGCCGCTCTCCCCGAGCACAATAGTCTACTTCGTAGACGGCCCCCGTCTGCTGCGGGGCTTTTTGCAGAAGGTGCGCGGTGGGCAGGGGACCACCGTCTTCCGCGGCCTCACGTTACCCGCGCGTCGTTGTGTGCTGCGCGCCTGGGTGCGTCTGGGGGAGGCCAGGCAGGAACTCGACAGGACATGGCGTCTGAGCTGGCTGGTGGAGGCCAAGGATGAAGGGGGAAATGTGCTGCGCGTCACGGGCCGGCTCACTCCCGACCGCCCCCAGGCGGAAGTATCCCTGGACCTGACCCCCTTCGCGGGGAAGCGGGTGGATCTGGCCTTCTCTTGGCAGGCGCCGCCGACCCCGGCCCCGTTGCACTTGTTCTGGGGAGAGCCCCGCCTGGTGGATCCGGTCCGTCCCCTCCGGGCGGAGTATCGCCTACCCCGGAATGGCTACTGGTTCCGCGAGGGCGATATGCTATGGGGTTCCCCTTCGCCGGTCTCATTGGCGCAGGCCCGGCATTTCTGGGCGGAGCAGATACGTCGGCTTTGGGATGACCGGTAAAGCCCAGCCCTTTCGCTCCCTCTCCCCACAACGATGTCTTGCGTTTTTGCTCAGGTGGGACTACAAAAATGAAGCCATGCGGGACAGGCTGGTTCCCTGGCGGCGAGGAGGTCGTGGGCGTCTTGTCCGTTACCTGATCGAAGGGTTCTTTTCGGGCTCGGGCTTTGATCAACAGGTAGAAAATGGTGTCCCGAAGACTATACGATAAAGGAGAAGGCTGGTTCCTCCTTGCGGCCGTGCTCGTTTCCGGGCTGTTTCTGCTCCCTGTGTATCTGGGCCTGTCTTTCGACGAGGAAGATATTCGCTCCGCCATATTTTCCACTTGGTATCAATATCATTCTCTGCTTAAAGGTTATTATCCTTTTTGGACTTCGCTTCTGGGGTTGGGAATGCCCCAACCTTTTGCACAGAATTTTGTTTTCCATCCGTTGGGTATAATTTTTGGTTTATTGCCACTTCCTCTGGCCTCCAGTATATTTATCCAAGCACACTATCTCGTAGGGTCTCTCGCTCTTTGGGGTCTCTGCCGCAAATTCGACATATCCCCTCCCTTGGCTGCGGCCTGTGTGGTTACTTGGGTATTGGCCACCCCTTCGCTCAATTACATGATCACTGACTTTTGGCCTACTGTAGTAGTGGTATGGTCTTTGTTTCCTGTGGCACTGTGGCTGAGTTGCCGCTTGCTGGAAAGCGAGGACCTTGAGAAGAAAGTCTGGTACTCTTTGTTGTTTGCGCTGACTTGGGGCATCATCATCACTTCCGGCCATTTGGTGCCTGGCGTATTGAGTGGACTAGCCACAACTATTTTCCTTCTAGCCAACGGACGTGTGTTTTGGCGTCGTCTTCCCTGGTTTCTGGCGGCGGCAGGGGTGAGCCTGTTGCTTTCCGCGGCCCATATCTATGACTTGCAACGTGAATATGTGTTGTTTCCTCCCGGGTTCGAACGTATTGTACGTACCAATTATCTGGACGGCAAAGAATTGTGGGCGATTTTCTTGCGGCCTCTGTGGTGGGGCACTCCTGGCCAGATTTGGCGTCACGTACAAGAAGCGGGAGCGCGCATAATCTCTTTCGGCGGTATTTTTGCGGCCTTGGCCTTTCTCTCTGCCCTGTGGCCGAAGCTCGAGAGTCGTTATCGATGGGCTTTGTGGGTGGCTTTTGTATTGTGCTTTCTGGGGCAGTTCCTGCCCGGTTCTTTTCAGCCGATTCCGGTCATATCCTGGTACTTCCTTTTCCGGGATCCGACCATTGTCTTTGGGATACTTCTCGCCGGGCTGGCCCTGCAGCGCTGGGTGGAGAGCAAGCGCCGCTATTTGGCCTGGGGGCTGTGTCTGGCCAATTTGGCGATGGTGGCCGGGGGGGCCTTGCCCCTGTGGGCACCGGTGGTTGATATGGGGCTGAAGAACTTGCGATCCCCCCAGCCCATGGTGTCCAACGTATTCAAAGAGACCGACCTGGTGAAGCAACTCAAACACTCCCAGGCTCAGGTCCCCGGGCGCATCTACTTCACCTGGGGAGTGGACAGTGCGGTTTGGTCCCACAATTTAGTGTACCGGGGAGTGTCGGTAAACTCTTTGGCCTATCACGAGCTACCCGTGGTGAACGGCTACTTCAAAGGCATATACCTGGAACCACTGCACCCTGCCCAAGACTTGCTGCATTCCTGGATATTCGGGCAGAAGGACGCGGCCCGCCACCAGGCCATGCTTGACGTGTTAGGTATCCGCTATGTGCTGGCGTTCAGTGATGAACGGGTAGCCTCTGGACTGGTCGCGATCCACGACTTCGGGCCGGTCATCCATTATCCCGGCAAGACGTTGGTGCTTTACGAAAACCCTGGGGCTTGGCCCCCTGCGGTGGTGATGCGGACTTCGTTGGCAGGTTTGCAGGGCCTCCGTCTGCCGCGGCGGACTTCCTGCCAGCACGACCGCCTGTTCTGCGCCGATTTCTCCCCCCTGCTTGCTCTCCGGGATCGACAGGCACAAGTGGAGGTCCGCCAGTGGCCGGGGGGGATGGAGCTGCGCCTGGCTCCGGCCTCTACTCCTCGGACCATGTTGTTGGCCCAGATGTACCGCCCCGCTTGGCAAGCAATAGGATATACTAGCGATGGCAGGGAGTCGCCTCTCCCGGTGCGGCGGGTGGTGGAGGCTTTGACAGGTCTTGCCGTGCCACCAGGGGTGGAGAGGGTGGTGCTGCGCTACCGGCCGCAGGACCGGATGGTGATCACGGCGATATCGTGGGGAGGATGGCTGGCCTGTTATGTAATTGTTACCTTGTTAGGAGGACGAGTTGCTTTCGTTAGCTCTTTTGATTGACAGGACCGAATGATGTCTTCTATAAGTA
>MTPE01000074.1 GCA_002011835.1 Desulfarculaceae bacterium JdFR-95
ATGCGCGTGTTGCCCACCGAGAACCAAGCCCGGCTGTTCTACACCCTGTTCTACAATGCCTGGTTCCACGGCGGCCGCCGCCGGGACCAGATCGAAGCCGAACGCGGCTTCCGTCCCCCCTTCATCATGATCTTGTCACCCACCCTGCGCTGCAACCTGCGGTGCAAGGGATGCTACACCCTGGGCTACGGCCGCCGGCCCGAGCTGGAGTATGCGGTGGTCAAGGACCTGTTGGCCCAGGCCATGGACCTGGGCATCTACTTCGTGACCATCCTGGGCGGCGAGCCCCTGCTCTATCCCCATCTCCTCCAGATGCTGGAGGAATTCCCCGACATCTTCTTCCAGGTCTACACCAACGGCACCCTGATGAATGACGAGACCGCGGCNGCCTTCCGCCAGCTNGGCAACGTGATCTGCGTGGTCTCCATCGAGGGCGACGCCCAGGAAACCGACGCCTGGCGGGGAGAGGGGGTCCACGCCAAGATCATGCGCGCCTTCGAGCTGCTCAACCACCACCGGGTGCTGTTCGGCACCTCGGCCACGGTCACCCGCCACAACGTCTACAAGGTTTCCTCCCTGGAGTGGATCGACCACATGATTGAGCTGGGCTCGGTGGCCCAGATGTACTTCCTCTACCTGCCCGTCAACGGCCAGGCCGACTTCTCCCTCATGGTCACGCCCGAACAGCGCGACCACCTGCGCCGTCAGGTACAGCGCGTGCGCGCCAGCCGGCCCATATTCGTGCTGGACTTCTGGAACGACGGACCATACGTGGAAGGCTGCATCGCCGGCGGGCGGCGCTACTTCCACGTCAATGCCCTGGGCGACGTGGAGCCCTGCGTCTACACCCACATCGCCCAGCACAACATCCGCCACACGCCCTTGTTGGAGGCCCTGGACAGCGAGCTGTTCCGCTACATCCGCTCCTGCCAGCCCCACAACCCCAACCACCTGCGGCCCTGTATGATCATCGACAACCCCCAGGTGATGCGCCAGGTGATCGCCCACTGCCGGCCGCGCTTCACCCACCCCGGTGCGGAGGAGGTCTATACCACCCGCGCGGCGGAGATGGACGCCTACGCCGCCCGCTGGGGCGAGTATGCCGACCGCCTCTGGCAAGAGGAGTACGGCGCCGGGACCACAGCCTGCGGCGCCGCCACGGCTACGGCCCCCCCACCGCCGCGCCAGGAGCCGGCCCCCCTGGCCGCTCAGGGCTAGGGCTCCAAAGCCACACACCTTGTCCGGCGCCACCCCGCGCCCACGACCGGCCGGGGTGGCGCCAGGTCGTTTGGGGGAAAGGCCTCCGGGTGACCCCGGTGACCGCCTCTACCTCGACCCCAGCTTGCGGCCTACCCCCGGAGAGGCGGCCCGCGCCCCGGCGACTCCCGCGGGCTTCGCGGTCAGTAGAACAGCCACACGCACAGGGTCATCACCGCCAGGAACACCAGGCTCAAGGGTCCGCCGGCGCGGAGGAAGTCCCGGCTGGTGTAGCGCCCGGGACCCATGTAGAGGGCGTTGACCTGATGGGTGGGCAACAGGAAGGAGTTGGAGGTGGCCAGGCCCACTATCAGGGCGGCCAGACGCGGGTCGGCTCCGGCGTCTTGGGCCAGGCTCACCACCAAGGGCACCAACAGCACCACCGCCCCCACGTTGGAGATCACCAGGGTGAAGACCGTACTCAATACCCCCACCGCCAGGTAGAGCTCCAAGGGCGAGGGCTCGCCCAACAGCTCCAGCACCCGCGCCGCCAGCCAGGCCGCGGTGCCGCTCTTCTCCGTGGCCAGGCCCAGGGGGATCAGACCCGCCAGGAGAAACACCGTGCGCCAGTCCACCGCCCGGTAGGCCTCGTCCACCGACAGCACCCCGGTCAGGATCATGCCCACCGCCCCGGCCATCAGGCACACCGAGAGCTTGAGGGGCGAGAAGATAACCAGCCCCATGGCCAGGGCGAAACAGGCCACCGCCGCGGCCGCCTTGTGCGGGTGCATGATCTCGTGGTCGATGGGGTGACTGTAGAGGAAGTAGCGCTTCATCCGCAGGAGGTAGAAGCGCTCCCAGGTGCCGTGCATGAGGATGGCGTCCCCCGGCTCCAGGCGTACCGCCCGCAGACGATGGTAGTGAATGCGGTCGCGCCGCATCACCGCCAGAGGGGTGACGTGGTAGTGGTGCCGGAAGTGGACCTCGCCGATGGTGCGTCCCACGAAGGGGGAACGCGGGGTCACCACCGCCTCCACCACCCCGGCCACGTCGCTGGCCAGCTCGTCGGCGAACAACTCCAGATCGGGACGTATCTCCATGCCGTAGCGCCGGGCCATCTCCTGCACCTTGTCCGGCGGGCCATAGGCGGCCAACACCGACCCGGGCGGTATGGGGGTCTCCCGGTCCGGGGGCAGGAAGCGGGTGTGTCCCCCGTCCGGGCTCAGGGCCACCGGATGCACCCAGAACTGGTCGCACAGGTCCATCACCCGCGGGGTCTCGCTGGCGTTGGCCGGCATCACCAGCTCGAACAGCCGCCCCACCAGGGGATAGTCGCGGGTGGGGTCGAAGCCGCACACCTCCTCCCCCTCCTCCCGCACCGGCAACACCCAGCGCCCCAACACCAGGAAATAGCCGATCCCCGCCGCCACCAACAGCAGCCCCACCGGGGTGACCGAAAACAGCCCGAAGGGCTCCAGGCCGAAGGGAGCCAACAGGTCGTTGAGCAGGATGAGAGGGCTGCTGCCCACCAAGGTCACCGTGCCCCCCAAGATGGCCGCGAAACCCACCGGCATCAGCAGACGCGACAAGGGAATACCGGTCTGGCGCGTCACCCGGCGCAGGGCGGGCAAGAACAGGGCCGCCGCACCGATGTTCTGCATGAAGCTGGAGACCACCGCCACCGTGGCCGACATCAGCGCCATCACCCGCCCCGGACTGCGCCCGGCCAGCCGCACCACCGGCCGCACCAGCCGCCCCACCACCCGCGTGTGGTCCAGACCGTGGCCGATGATGATCACCGCGATGATGGACACCACCGCGTTGCTGGCCAGACCGGCAAAGGCCTCCTCGCCGCTGACCAGCCCCAGCATGGGCAGCACCTCCATCATGAGCAGGGCCACCACGTCTATCCGTACCCACTCCACGATGAACAACAGCACGGTCAGGCCGATCAGGACCAAGACCAGAATCATGTCGCCGGTCAGAGTCTGGGGAGCGTTCACCTGCCTACCTCCCGGTGTTGGCGTGTCCCTGTCTGCTATCCTGCCACCGCCGTGTTCAGCGCGTCCAGGGGGGTTGACATCTTTGGTGTACGCACGTATAGTATGGGGGTGGGGGCAAGGGGGGCAGGAAGGAGGGCGCCGTGACCAAGGGTCTCACCAAGCGGCAGGCCGAGGTGCTGGAGTTCATCAACCGCTATCTGGAGGAGCACGGCTACCCGCCCACGGTGCGCGAGGTGGCGGCCCACTTCGGGTTTCGTTCTCCGCGGGCGGCGCATGATCACATGAAGGCCCTGCAGAAGAAGGGCTACCTGCGGGTACGGGCGGGCCGGCCGCGGGCGGTGGAGGTGGTGCGGCCGCGGAGCGGCATCCCGGTGTTGGGGCGCATCGCCGCGGGGCTACCCATCCTGGCCGTGGAGGAGGCGGAGGAGGTCCTGGGCCTGGATCCGGGCTTCTTCGGCTCGGGCCGGTTCTTCGCCCTGCGGGTGCGGGGCGACTCCATGATCGAGGAGCACATCCAGGACGGCGATCTGGTGATCCTGCGAGCGCAGGACTGGGCCCGGCCGGGTGAGATCGTGGCGGTACTGCTGGAGGACGAGGTGACCCTCAAGCGCTACGTACCCCGGCGGGACGTGGTGGAGCTGCACCCCGCCAACCCCAGGTTGGAGCCGATCGTGGTCACCCCGGACCAGGCACCTCGCATCCTGGGGGTGATGCGGGGTTTGGTGCGCAAGGCATAGATGCCGGTGGTGCTCTGCTCCCAACGCAGGGCCGTGGGTGAGGCAAGGCATGAGTAGAGCTCATCCGGCAGACGTCGGGGTGGCGGGGAAATCATCCCGGGCCGGCCCGGTCGAGGCTGGCCCCTGGCCACCCTTATGGGTTCATGGCCTCGACCG
>MTPE01000212.1 GCA_002011835.1 Desulfarculaceae bacterium JdFR-95
CGCCGCCGTTCAAGGGGTCGCCGGCCATGAAGGACTCGGCCAGGAAGTCCAGGCAGGTGCCGTTGATCACCACCCGGGGGCGGCCCACGGCGTTGATCAGGGGACGGCCCGCGGCGTTGCCCAACACGTAGACCTGGCCGCCCTTGGCCCCGTACATGAAGGCCTGGCCCACGTCGCCGTGCACCACCAGGGTGCCGTCCTTCATGATCTGGGCCAACTGGTCCTGGGCGTTGCCGTGCACCACGATCTCCAGGCCGTCGATGCCCGAGGCCAGGTAGTCACCCGAGCTGCCGTAGATGTCGAAGCGCACCCCGTGGCTGGCCGGACCCAGGCCGCAGCCGTGGAAGCGCTGGCCCTTGAGGCCGTAGACGATGAAGCGCCGCCAGCCCAGGTGGTAGGCCTCCACCTCCAGGCGGGCGTCGTTGTGGTCGCCCTCGGGGGGGAAGTCGCGGGCGAAGACCACCAGCACCTCCTCGTCCTCCTGAGGGCCGCGCAGCTTGTCGCGGGTCTGCCAGTCGATGCGGCGGTAGCGGCCGCCGCGGCCGGCGTCGATCATGGGCACCGCGTCCAGCACCGCGTCGATGCTCTGGCGCACCAGTTGCAGCACCATCGAGCGTTTCATGTCGCCGGTGTGGTAGCGCCGGTCGTTGAGCAGGGTAAGCAGCTCCAGGGCCCAGGTGCGGCCCTGGTCGTCGCGGTCGGTCAGCTCCTGCAGGCGGGCCAGCAGCCAGCGCAGGTGGGGGAAGTCCCACTCCCGCATGGCTCCGGCCACGGCCTGGAACACCTCCAGGGCCGGCGCCGCGCCCAGGGCATCGGCCAGGTCTTTAGGTGCGGGCGGCTGCTGGGGTGCGGCCTGGGGGTCCAGGCGCCAGTTGCCGGGCAGGGGCGGGATGGCGCGGCCGAACTTGTCGGTACACTTGACCGGGCGCTGGCCGTCGCCGTTGCGCCCCAGGGTGAACAGGAAGGCGCCGCCGTCGGTGTGGCTGCCCCCGCGCGCGTTCCAGTAGCGGTCCGCCACCAGGGGGAAGCGCGGGTCCTCCTCGTGCAGGGAGCTCAGGGTGGCGTCGATGGCCTGCTTCTCCGAGGCCACNAGGCCGATGGACACGTCCCCCTCGGCGATGGCGAACACCTGCGGCCGCAGCATGGAGGTGTCGGTGATGCCGATGAGCTGCAGCAGGTCCTGGTCGGGCAGGGAACGGGCGATGATGAAGAACCAGGGCCCGTCGGGCGAGCCGTGCATGTGCAGGGCCTGGATGGCCCGGTACACCTTCTGCTTGTCTTCCGGCAGGCGGTGGAAGTCCAGCTCGGTGGTGGGGGCCATGGCCTCGATGATGTACTCCAGGGGATAGCGGTAGATGCGGCTCCACAGGTCGAACAACAGCACCGAGACCTCGGTGTCGGTGAGGAACTGGGTCTCGATGCCGTGCTGGCGCAGGTACTCGGAGACGCTGTAGTAGTTGGCGAAGTCCCCGTTGTGCACCAGGGCCTCGTTGAGGCCGATGAAGGGGTGGGAGCCGCCGGGGTGCCACACCCGGCCCTTGGTGGGATAGCGCTGGTGGGCGATCCACACGTGGGCCTTGAAGTCGTCCATGCCGTAGTACTGCACCACCTGCTCGGCGTAGCCCACCACCTTGAGCACGATCAGGTCGCGGGCGTGGCTGAGCACGAAGGCCCGCTTCTCNCCCAGGGAGGTGTAGAAGGCGTCGTTGAGGCGGCGGGAGTTGCGGTAGATGAACTCGTCCTCCACCGCNCGGGGCTCGGCCCCCTCCAGACCGGCCTCGGCGGCGAAGGCCTTGAGCGCCTNGTCCTGGGCNCGCACGAAGTAGCGCACCACCGCCGGCGGCTCCACGGGCATGCCCAGCTCGCGCCAGTCGCGGGCGGGGGTGATGCGGTCCTTGTGGTCCACGCGCAGGAAGGGCAGGATACAGGCCTCCTCCACCTCCTTCTCGGCCGCGGGGTCCAGCAAGGCCACNTGCAGGATGTAGTCCTCCTTGAGCAGGCGGGCGTCCACGCCCAGTTGTTCGGGGATGAGGCCGGCCGCGGCTATGCCACCGCCCTTGCCGTTGCCGCGGTTGTGCATCTGGATGGAGGGCTCGAAGATNTGGCGTCCGCGCACGGGCACGCTGGCGGCGAAGCCCACCACNCCGCAGCCGCCCTCCTCCGAGGACTTGGCGTGGGGCACCTGATCCACGGGTCCGGCCTGGCTGCGGCGCCAGGCCAGCACCCGCCGGCGGAACTCGTCGGGGTCCAAACGGCTTTGGGCAGAGATGGCCACTTGCATCCTCTCATTGCCGCGCACGGGCGGGCTGGTTGTCGTAGTCCAGGTGGATGAGCAGGTCACTGCGGCCCACCAGCTCCCGGATGCTGCGCATACCCAGGCGCCAGAGGATGTAGCGCAACTGCAGGCCCCAGGAGTGGAACAGGTTGAGCAGGCGCTGGGAGCCCCAGTGGTGGTCGAAGGCCTGGCTCAGCTCCGGGTCGGTGGTGGCGATGCCCCGGGGGCAGCCGCGGCCGGACTCGCAGTTGGAGCAGCGGATGCACTCCAGGGCCACCATGTCCGCGGTGCCACACACGATGGCGTCCGCGCCCAGGGCGATGGCCTTGGCCACGTCCCAGGCGGTGCGGATGCCGCCCGAAGCCACCAGGGTCATCTGGTCGCGCACGCCCTCCTCCTGCAGGAAGCGGTGCACCAGGGGGATGGCGTACTCGATGGGCATGGCGATGTTCTTCTTGGCGATGTCCGGGGCGGCACCGGTGCCGCCGTAGGAGCCGTCCAGGTGGATGATGTGCGCCCCGGCGTAGTAGGAGCCCACCGCCACCATGTCCACGTCCACCGGGGTGGAGACCTTGACCGAGACCAGGGCCCGGGGGTTGACGTGTTTGATCCAGTCCACGTGCTTCTTGTGGTCCTCCACCGAGTACACCGAGTGGAAGGGGAAGGGCGAGAACAGGGCGCTGCCCTCCACCGCCTCGCGCATGCGGGCCACGGCCGCGGTCACCTTGTCGCCCAGCAGGTGCCCGCCCAGGCCGGGCTTGGCCCCCTGGGCGTACTTGAACTCCACGATGCGCACGCGCTGGATGGTCTCCTCGCGCACCCCGAACAGGCCGGTGGCCACCTGGGTGATGACGTGGTCGTCGTACTCCTTGAGCGCGTCGGGGTAGCCACCCTCACCGGTGCAGTTGAAGGAGTTGAGTGCGGCATAGGCCCGGGTGCGGCTGAGCATGGTGGCCTCGCTCACCGAGCCGAAGCTCATGCCCCCGCCGTAGACCGGGAAGCCGATCTCCACCCGGGGCCGGCCGTCGTCGTTGCGCCGGTTGAGGGGCACGCTCAGGTCCACGTCGTCCGGGGTGAAGGAGGTGTCCGGGGGCTGGTCGGGGAAGCGGAAGTCCATGCGGTCGAAGCCGCCGCCGCTGGCCCCCACGCGGTACTCCAGGTGGTCGGGGGGGTAGCCNGTCTCGGCCTGGATCCAGGTGGCCACCAGCAGGTCGGCCGGCCAGCGGGGGTCGCCGAAGGTGTCCCACACCGGGTCCAGGCCCACCTTGAGTGCGCCCACCGGACACTCGTCGCCGCAGAAGGCGCCGATCTCACGGCAGTAGTCGGCTCCGCGGCAGTGGCGGGCCTTGGGGGCCAGCATGCGCCCGCCGCTCATGCGGTGCACCCCGAAGCGGCACACCTCGGCGCAGCGGCCGCAGGCGATGCAGGCCGTGGTGCGCACCACCTGGTACTTGTTGAGCGAGTTGCGGTAGCGGCTGGGCGCAGGCTTGACCAGCTCCCGGGTGGGCTCGAACTGGCTGGGGGTCAGGTCCACCTGACGGGCGCTGGCCGGGGGCTGGGGCGCGCCCTCCGGCAGGCGCTGGCCGAAGATGGGCCCGAAGCAGTTGCGCTCCAGGTCCTCGAACAGCATGGCCCGGCCCACCTCGCCTCGCAGACGCCGCACCTCGCGCAGGCCCATGGCGCCCATCAGCTCGATGAGCTGGGAGTGGAAGGCGCCGATGAGGTTGGTGAGGCGCTTGGCCCCCCAGGCGGGCTCCACCTGGTCCAGCTGCACGGGGCAGGAGAAGCCGGCGGCGCAGTTGCGGCACAGGCGGCA
>MTPE01000157.1 GCA_002011835.1 Desulfarculaceae bacterium JdFR-95
AAAGGCACCAGGCGGGCTATGGCCACCACCACCGGGCCGTGGCGGCGGGCGAGCCGGTCCAGGCGCTGGAAGCGGGGATTGCCCTGCAGCCAGTCCTCCACGCTTTCACGCGCCAGGTGGCGCGCCACCAGGAAGGCCAAACCCGCCCCCAGGGTGGAGCCCAGGGACACCACCACCACGCCCCAGAAGGAGCCGAACAGCCCCCCCGCCACTGCGCTCAGGGCCACCCCGGGCAGGGCCGCCACCGTGGCGGCGGCATACAAGACCACGAAGGCCAGCGGCGCCCACATGCCCAGAGAGGCGATCCAGCCCCGCAACTCCCGCAGGTAGGACCCCGCGTCGCCCAGCCAGGCCAGCAGCGCCACCAGCCCCACCCCGGCCAACAGGGCCACCGCCCGCCAAGGCAGGCGGCCTGCATCAGCTCCAGGGCTCGGGGCCGAGGAAGGTGGAGTTTGGCTCATGGTCGCGCTCCAATACCGATGGATGGGGCGCCTGCACCTCAGGCCGCGATGGCCCCGCCTCAGGTGAAGCCGCTGCCCGCGGTGCAGGCGAAGCAGTGCTCGCCCACCGCGATGGGACTGCCGGGTGCGGGCGGGCCGGAGACCTGGGAGACGTGGGTGGGCCGGCCGCCCAGGGGCAGACCCAGGGCCAGGTTGAAGTCGCAGTCGTAGAGCTGGCCGTCCCAGGCCACCGAGACCAACTGCCGGCACATCAGGCCCTCCACGGTGCAGGGGTTGAAGGCGGAGCGCAGCCGGTCCAGGTAGGCGCGGTAGTTGCCCGAGGCGCGCAGCCAGCGGCGGAAGCGGCCCAGAGGCACGTTGGCCAGGGCGAACAGGTGATGGAAGCGGATGTCTCCCCGCCGGGCCAGGCGGCGGCGGAAGTCCTCCTCGGCCCGGGCCTGGGGCGGAGGCAGGAAGGCGCCGGCCGGGTTGGTGATCAGGTTCAGCTCCAGCTCGCTCCCCGGCTGGCCGTAGCCCAGTCGGTTGAGCCGGGCCAGTACGGCCAGGGAGCGCTCGAACACCCCCTCGCCGCGCTGGGCGTCGGTCTGGGTGGGGTTGGCCGCGGGCAGGGAGGCCATCAGCACGACCTTGAGCTCGGCCAACAGGGGCATGAGCTGGCTGTGCTCGCCCAAGGCGGTGAGGTTGACCCGCAGCAGGAGCCGCTCCACGTGGGGGCGCACCCGGCGCAGGAGCTCGGGCAGGTGGGGGTTCAACTCCGGGGCCCCGCCGGTGATGTCCACGGTGGTGAAACCGCCCTCTCTGGCGTAGCGCGCCACCAGGAGCATGGTCTGGCGGTCCATGCTCTCATGGCGGTGGGGGCCGGCCTCCAGGTGGCAGTGGCGACAGGTCTGGTTGCACACCAGGCCCAGGTTCACCTGCAGGGTGTGGGTCTGGCCCCGCACCAGCTCCAGGCCATGGCTCTGCAGGGTGCGCGCAAAGGAGGCCGTAGTCATGGCGCCTACAGGGACAGTTTCTGCATCAGGCGGCGCATCTGCATGCCGTGCACCAGGCTGGCCCCGCCGCGGATGGCGCAGGCCACGTGTACCGCCTCGGTCATCTCCCCGGGGCTGGCCCCCTTCTCCAGACAAGCCTGGGTATAGGCGTCGATGCAGTAGGGGCACTGCACCGCGTGGGCCACGGCTAGGGCGATGAGGGCCTTCTCCCGCTCGCTCAGCTCGCCCTCGGCGAACACGCTCTGGTAGTAGGCAAAGAACTTCTCGGCCAGCTCAGGAGCCTCCTGGCCGATCTCGGCGAACTTCAGCAGGTCCTCGCGCTCGTAGTAGGTGCTCATCTCCGTCCTCCCCTCAGGTGGGACCCGTCCCCCGGCCGCCGGGCGGCCCCTGCCTCTCGCGGGAACGACAAAGGCCGCCGGTGGGCCGGACTTTTTTGCGCGGGACCTAGCATATCCGCGAGCCGCGCGGGAATCCAATAGAAATTACGGATAGTTCCGGGGTTTTGCCATCAGGATGCCCTGGGGGGGGAGGCAAGGGGTCATTCCTGGTCCCACTCCTGTTCCAGCATCACCGGCCGCACCGTGTTGTGCACGCCGGCCTGGAAGGAGAACAGGGTGGGGTGCTCCTGTTGCAGGAACTCCAGGTAGTGCAGCCACAGGATGGTGAGCCGGCGCAGGGCATCGACCGCGTCCGCGGCCAGGTGCTCCAGCACCGCCGGGCTGAGACGTTCCAGGTCACCCCGCAGGTGGGCCTCCTCGATCAGGTGGAACAGGGCCACCACCGCCCGGTACAGCTCCTCGAAGTCCCACAGGCTGGGGTTGCGGGTCATCTTGAGTATGTCCCGCTCCCGGGCCAGGATCTCGGTGAAGACCGCCTCCAGCTTGTCAGTCTCGGGCAAAGGATGCAGGGTCAGGCGGGCCACGGCCCGGCGGGCGCGGCGGAAGTGGCTGCGCTTCCAGCCCGGCTCCATCAGGATGAGCCGCTCCAACTCCTCCCGGTTGGCCACCAGCTCCACCATGCGCACGTAGAGGTCCACCCCCATCTGGCGGAAGAAGATGCCCAGGAACAGGTTCAGCTTGCGCTGGCGGGAGCGGCGCTCGTGCCAGGCCAGCAGCTCCTCGATGATCAGGCCCAGCACCAGGGCGTGGATGGGCAGGAAGGACAGGTGGAGCATCACGTACTTGCCGATGCCCGCGGCGTCACCCAGCCAGAGCCAGGCCAGGGTGTANAGCAGGGCGGACAGGGCGATCAGCCCGGCGGCGATGGCCAGCATCTCGCGCAGGGTATGGCGGTGGCCGTTGGGCACGGGTCCTCTCTCAGTGGTGGTGTTCGGCGCCGGGGGTATGTCCGCCGGCGGCCACGTAGCGCACCTCCAGGGGCCCGGCGGCGGTGGCGGCCAGGGTCTGCTCGCCCTTGAGATAGATGGCCTGGCCCGGCTGCAGCACCAGGTCCACCTCTTGGCCCTGCACCCGCATCTGGCCGGCGATCACCAGCACGATCTCCTCGTGGCCCTCGCCGGGCTTGAGGGTACGCGGCTCCTCTCCGGGAGCGATGACGCCGTAGAGCATGTAGCAGGCGTGGGTGCCCAGGTCCTTGAGCCCCAGGACGGTCTCACCGCCCTCGCGCGGGGCGCGTCCGGCCAGGTCGAACACCTTGAGCATGGCGTATCCTCCTTGAGAAGGTGGCATGGGTGGTCAGGGTCCGGCCTCCTGCGGTGCGGGGCCGCGGTAGAGGGCGCACATCACCGGGTCGGGCGCGTCCGGGGCCGGGGCGCGGAAGCGGCAGCCACCGGCGCAGTCCTCGGCATGGGGGCAGGCCGCACACTCCGGCACCGAGGCCAGGGACACCGGCCGCCGCCGCGCCCAGCAGGTCATGAGCCCCTCCTCGGCCCGGCCCAGGGGGGTCTCCAGGTAGAAGCCGCACTGGGCCACGCGCCCGTCGGCGGCCACAGTGCACAGGTGCAGGCCGCAGGCCATGCCCGGACTGGAGCCGTGGTAGGAGGCGCCGAAGGCGTGAGCCATGGCCGCGGCGGCCTGCCAGGGGCTCACGGCCAGCTCCGGGTGGTCCCCCAGACGGCCGGCGAGGCAGGGCGCGTCTATGCCCCACTCCCGCGCCCCCAGCTCGGCCACCAGCTCGGCCAGGCCCGCAAACTCCTCCAGGTTGCCCGCGTGTACCATGGTGGCGATGGACAGGTCCAGTCCCGCCTCCCGCACCCGGCGCGCCGCCTCCACCGCCCGGGCGAAGCTGCCCCGGCCGCGCAGGAGCTCGTGACCCGTCTCCAGCCCGTCCAGGGAGATCTGTACCTCCTGGCAGTTGAGCCGCTCCAGACGCCTGCGGTCCAGCAGCAGCCCGTTGCTGAGCAGCACCACCCGAAGCGGCAGGCCGGCCAGCAAGGCGTTGATCTGGTCCCACTGCGGGTGGAGCAGGGGCTCGCCCCCGCTGATCAGCAGGCGCAGGCCCTGCATCTGGTCGAACTCCCGCACCAGGCGGGCCACGGTCTCCACCGGCAGGTCCACGGCCCGGGCCGGGCCCAGGTAGCAGTGGGCGCAGGCCAGGTTGCAGCGCCAGGTGACCTGCAGCTCCAGGTAGCGCAGCGAGGGCCGCGGCGCCTCACAGAGACACA
>MTPE01000425.1 GCA_002011835.1 Desulfarculaceae bacterium JdFR-95
CTCGGCCGGAGGCTCCGGCTGCCGCAGCGCATCGAGCGAGGGAGCTAGGCTCGGTTACACCGACGGAGCCGTTTCCCCCAGGGATTTGGCTCCAGCCAAAGGACACACAAAATCCGCCCCAGGGCGGAGAACAAAGAGTGCTAAAATCTGGCCACACGGCCGGCGGAAACAGGAGAACCAGGGGGACGACTCTCCACCCGTCCGGCCAGAGCATTCGGGAGGTGAGTTTCCATGAAGGTGAAGGACTACGAGTTCCCTGACGAGCTGTACTACGACCAGAACCACTTCTGGGCCCGGGTGGAAGGCGACGTGGTGGTGATGGGCACCACCGACCTCACCCAGAAGCTGGCCGGCGAGATCACCTACGTGGACGTGCCCGAGGAGGGCGACGAGGTGACCCAGGGCAAGCCCTTCGGCTCCATCGAGAGCGGCAAGTGGGTGGGCCGGGTCTATGCCCCGGTCTCGGGCGAGATCGTCGAGGGCAACGAAGACCTGGAGGACGAGCCCGAGCTGATCAACCAGGACTGCTACGGCAAGGGCTGGATCGCCAAGATCGCACCCAGCAACCTGGAGGCCGAGCTCAAGAACCTGATGCAGGGCGAGGCCTACAAGGAGTGGGTGCTCAAGGAGATCGAGCGCATCGAGGCGGAGAGCAAGTAGGACCTTGCACGTGCCACTGCCATACTGCCGAGCAACGCAGACCGGAGGAGNGGGCCTTTGGGCCCGCACCTTCGCCCTGCCCAAGACTTGAACCCTGCGGGGAGGGGTGCGCCCCTCCCCTTTGCTTTCACAAACGGTCATGGTTCCCGGGGTGGCCAGGAGGGGGACCCGGGGAACGGGAGGGAGTGAGATGGACCTGGTAGCCCGCATGGAGAAGATCGTAGGGCCGCAGAACGTAAAGGCCGACCTGGTGGACCGCCTGGGCTACTCGCGCGACATGTCGGTGCACATGGGGGTGCCAGACCTGGTGGTCTTCGCCGAAACCACCGAGCAGGTCAGCGAGATCCTCAAGGTCTGCCACCGCAGCCGCGTGCCGGTCATACCCCGCGGCGGCGGCACCAGCGTCACCGGCGCCGCCCTGCCCATGGACGGAGGCGTCCTGCTCAACCTCATCCGCATGGACCAGGTGCTGGAGGTCAACCTGCCCGACCGCTACGTGCGCGTGCAGCCCGGCGTGGTCTGCGCCGCCCTCAACAACGTCCTGGCCAAGGACCGCTTCTTCTTCCCCCCAGACCCCGGCTCCGCCGCCATCGCCACCATCGGCGGTATGATCAACACCAACGCCAGCGGCATCCGCGCGGTCAAATACGGCACCACCAAGGACTACGTCATGGGACTGACCGTGGTCCTGGCCGACGGCCGCATCCTCAAGACCGGCACCATCGCCCCCAAGAGCTCCAGCGGCTACGACCTCACCCACCTGTTCTGCGCCAGCGAAGGCACCCTGGGCGTCATCACCGAGGCCGTGCTGCGCATCCTGCCCCTGCCCGCATACTCCATCGCCGCCCGCCTGGAGTTCCCCGACACCAAGAGCGCCGGCGACGCAGTGACCGAAATGCTCACCAGCGGCATCCCCATCGCCACCTGTGAGATACTGGACAACGTCTCCATCGACGTGCTCAAAAAGGCCATCGGCCTCACCGTGCCCGATGAAGTGGGCTGCCTCATCATGCTGGAGCTGGACGGCGAACGCTCCGCCGTGGAAGAAAACGTGCGCCAGGTCATGGAGGTGGCACAGAAACACGGCATCATCGACGCCAAGTGGACCGACGACCCCGCGGAAAAAGCCCCCCTCTGGGAGGCCCGCCACAAGCTGGTCCCCGCCATGAGCCGCCTCAAGCCCGGCTACCGCCTGGTCCCCCTCATGGAGGACTTCGGCGTGCCCCTCAGCAAGATCCCCGAAACCATCAAGGCCATCCAGCGCATCGGCAAAAAACACGGCTTCGACATCGCCACCTTCGGCCACATCGGCGACGGAAACCTCCACGCCACCTTCATCATGGACGTGAAGAACAAAGAAGAATGGGCCGCGGTCAAGAAGATCGCCTTCGAACTGGTGGAGGTCACCGCCGCCATGGGTGGCACCATGAGCGCCGAACACGGCCTGGGCATGGCCAAGGCACCCTACATCCACCATGAGCTGGGCGAAATCGGCCTGGAGGTCATGGGCAAGATCAAAAAGGCCCTCGACCCCCGAAACATCCTCAACCCCCACAAACTGGGCCTGGAAGGCTCCATCACCGACATCTTCGAGAAAAGCGGCTTCGAACCCCTGCGCAAGGGCCTCAAGAAGGTACAGTCCTTCGGGCCCGAAGTGGACAACGAAATCGTGGCCTGCATCCAGTGCGGCTTCTGCCGCCTGGGATGCCCCACCTACGCCCACAGCGACCTGGAGGCCATGAACGCCCGCGGACGCGTCACCCTGGCCTTCCACCTCTTGGCCGGCCACATCAAACCCAAACGCGAACTGGCCCAGCGCCTCTACCAGTGCATGCTGTGCCTCAACTGCAAGTACACCTGCCCCGCCCAGGTGGACGTGGCCGCCATCGTCCAGGCCGCACGCCAACGCCTGGTGGAGAAGGGCCACCTGCCCAAGGTGTTCAAGAAGCTCATGGCCGACATGATCGACCTGGGCAACCCCTTCGCCCAACCCGTGGAAAAACGCACCGACTCCTACCCCGACGGCGCACCCATCGGCACCCAGGCACCCGTACTCCTGCACCTGGGCTGCTCCGCCTCCTACCAGGACGTCAAGATCATCCCCAGCGTGATGAAGATCCTCCAGGCCGCCGACGTGGACTTCACCACCCTGGGCAGCGACGAACGCTGCTGCGGCTACCTGGCCTACCTGGTCGGCGACATGGATACCTTCCACCGCGTGGCCGAGGCCAACCAACAGCTCTTCCAAAAGGCCGGCGCCCAAGAGGTGCTCACCACCTGCGCCGGCTGCCACAAGACCTTCGCCCAGATCTACCCCAAAAAGGGCCACGGCGACGGCTGGCGCCCCGCCCACATCGTGGAGACCATGGATCGCCTCATCCAGGAAGGCAAACTGCAGCTCAAGGAAAAGAAACCCCTCAAGGTCATCTACCACGACCCCTGCGACCTGGGCCGCCACCTGGGCATCTACGAGCCACCCCGCAACGTGATCCGCGCCATCCCCGGCGTGGAGCTGGTGGAGTTCCCCCTCAACCGCCAACTGGCCAAGTGCTGCGGCGGTGGCGGCGGCGTCAAGGCCTTCGACAACCCCCTGGGCGCCGACATCGCCCTCAACCGCGTGAAGCAGGCCCTGGACACCGGCGCCGACGTCCTGGTCAGCGCCTGCCCCTCCTGCAAGAACTCCCTCAACCAGGCCGCAGCCCGCGCCCGCAAAGAGGGCCTGGGCCGCATCAAGGTCATGGACATCACCGAACTGGTGGCCCGCCACCTGGCCTGAAACTGACCACGCAACCCCGCTACACGGGGAGGTGCCTCTCGGCACCTCCCCTTTGCCTTTGCCTCCCCCCTGTCCGGTGTTGAATTTTGCAACGCCACCCGCGAAGCTGTGTTACACTAACCTATCATATTGAAAGACCCTGCTTTTCAGACCTCGATCCAATTGGCGGCGTTGCGTTTTGCAACGCACGAGACCGGCCCCCCAAAACCTCAGGGTTGCTTTTTGACTGTAATCGTCTATGCTTGCCCAGCTTGAGAAATTTGGCACGAATCGTGAGAGCAAAACCAGACCGGTGAGGAGGACACCAAAGTGAGGCTCGCAGGCGCCATATCCACCATCCGCGTGCGGCTGGTATTGGGCTTGGTGGTGGCCTTCGCCGGCATGGCCGCCTTCGGCCTCATCAGCTACCGCTACTTCCAGGACCAAGCCCAACGCCTCGCCCGCCTGGAGCTGACCACCCGGGTACAAGCCGCGGCCCTCACCCTCACCGCCGCCGGCCAACAACTCCTGGCCATGCCCGGAGAAAAGCGCCGCCAACGCGCCCTGACCGCCTTGCAGAACCTGGAACGCCTCCTCACCACGTACCACGCCCCGGACCTGGCGGTCCGCCTGCGCCAGCCCC
>MTPE01000014.1 GCA_002011835.1 Desulfarculaceae bacterium JdFR-95
CAAGGGTCGCTGAGCATGGAGCCGCCCCTGGTGGAAGTGACCTGTGCCGCTATCTTCAGGGGCGGGCGCGTCCTGTGGGCGCGGCGGGCGGACAGCGGCCTGTGGGAGCTGCCCGGAGGCAAGCGGGAGCCGGGCGAGTCGCTGCCGGCCTGTCTGCGGCGCGAGATCGCCGAGGAGCTGGGCGTGGCGGTGGAGGTGGGCGAGCTGTTGGGGGTGGAAGAGGAACGGCAGCCCCACCGCCGCCTGCGCCTGTACTGTTTCCGCTGCCGCCTGGTGGATGGCTCGCCCCGGGCGCGGGAGCATCGGGAGCTGGCCTGGCTCAGTCCGCGCCGGGCCCTGGAGCTCTCCCTCGGCCCCGCGGACCGGCGTCTNGCNCTGCGCCTCTGCCGGAACCAGGGGGCGGGGGAGCCTTCCCGCCGGCCTTGACAAGGCGCCCCCGGGGTGGTAAGCATGGCTNTCGCCAATCGAATACTCCTTTCTCCGGCCCGGGGCCGGGGACGCATGAGACCACAAGGAGGCCCGATGCGACACTACGAGACCCTTTTCATCATCAGTCCCGAAGTATCCGAAGACGACATCGACCGCCTGGTGGAGCGCTACGTCGGCATCCTGGAGGAGCGCGGCGGGTTCGTGGCCAAGGTGGACAAGTGGGGCCGGCGGCGCCTGGCCTACGAGGTGAAGAAGTTCCGCAAGGGCTACTACGTGCTGTTCGACTATGGGGCCGAGCCGGCCGCCGTGGCCGAGATGGAGCGCAACTTCAAGATCGACGAGAAGGTGATCCGCTACCTGACCGTCAAGCAGGACGACCACTTCGACCTGGAGGCGGCCCAGGCGGCGCGCCAGGCGGCCGAGGAAGAGGCTGCACGCAAGGCCGAGGAGGAGGCCGCGCGCAAGGCCGAGGCCGAGGCGGCCGCGGCGCAAGAGGCTGCCGAGTCCGCCGACTCCGCCCGGCCCACCCCGGAGGCCGCTCCGGCCGAGGAGACGGCCGCCGAGCCGGGCGAGGCCGCGGAGCAGACCCAGGCCCAAGACCAGGCCCCGGCCGAGGGCCAGGACCAGGCGGACAAGGAATAGGAGGGGTTGGTCATGGCTACGGTGATTCGGCGGCGTAGTTGGGGCAGGCGCAAGGTGTGTCGTTTCTGCGCCGACCCCAACCTGGTGATCGACTACAAGGAGCCGCGCACCCTGCGCTACTTCACCACCGAGCGGGGCAAGATCATCCCCCGCCGCACCAGTGGGTGCTGCGCCAAGCATCAGCGGCAGTTGACCCAGGCCATCAAGCGGGCCCGGGCCATCGCCCTGTTGCCCTTCGTGGCCACCAGTTCCTCCTAGGCGCGGGAGGAGTCCCTGGACGGAGGCTCATGGGGCGCACCCTGGCCGATCCTCGTCTGGCGCCGGTCTGGGGCGCGGCCATCTCGGTGGCGTTGTTCACGGCGCCGTGGCTGCTGGGCCCCATGGGGATCATGGCTAGCGTGTGGTCGCCGCTTCCGGTGGCCCTGGTGTACCGGCGGCAGGGGGCGGGGGCGGGCCGGCTGGCCTTGCTGGTGGCCACGGTGGGCGCCCTGGGGTTGATGAGCCTGGCCGGCGGCCCGGCCAGCGGATTGTACTACCTGTTCTACGGCGCCCTGGCCCTGGGGCTGGGCGAGGCCGGAGCGCGGGGGCTGCCCGACGACCGGGGCCTGGCCCTGGGTGCAGGGGCGGGCGTGGGGGTGATCCTGGCCCTGGCCCTGGCCCTGGTCGCAGGCATGCTGGCCAGTGGTGCGCCGGAGGGAGAAAGCCGGACCGAGGGGCCGGCGCGGCCCCGCGTGGAAGATGCCGGGCCGGGGCAGCCGAGCCACGGGACCTGGGAAGGGGCCTGGCAGGCCTACTGGCAGCGCGAGCTGGAGGCAGTGGAGGAGATATACCGNCGCTCCGGCCTGAATCCGCAGCAGTTGGCCGCGGTGCGTCAGGCCCTNCGCCAGACCGTAGCCGTGCTGNTGCGTCTGGGGCCGGGGGTGCTGGCGGCGGGGGCGTTGCTCATCGCCTGGGCCAACCTGCTGCTCCTGCGCCGGCTGGAGCCCGAGCGGCCGCCGCGGGGTGAGCTCATCACCTGGCGNTCGCCCTACCCTCTGGTGTGGCTCTTCATCGCCGGGGCGGCGGGCATGGTGCTGGGCGAGGGCNTCTGGTTCTGGGTGGGGGCCAACCTGGTCCTGGTGCTGGGAGTGGTCTACTTCTTCCAGGGCTGTGCGGTGTTGGCCTACTGGCTGGACAAGAAGCAGGCCCCGCGGCTGCTCAGGGCGGGCATATACCTGCTGGTGGCCCTGGAGTTCTTCCTGGCCGTGGTCATCGCCCTGGCGGGGCTGTTCGACCTGTGGTTCAACTTCCGGCGGCTGCCCTCGGGGCAGTCGGCCTGAGCAAAGCGAGCGCGAAGGAGACACCCATGAAGGTCATCCTGACCAAGGAGGTGCTGGGCCTGGGCGATCCGGGCGAGATCGTGACCGTGAAGAACGGCTACGGCCGCAACTACCTCATCCCCCGCGGCCTGGCCATCGAGGCCACCAAGAAGAACGTGGCCCTGGTGGAGGCCGAGCGCCAGCGCATCCAGCGCCAGCAGGCCCGCGAGGCGGAGAAGCGCCGCCAGGAGGCCGCGGCCCTGGAGGGCCTGTCCGTGACCATCGTCAAGCGGGCGGGCGAGACCGGCAAGCTCTACGGCTCGGTCACCAACCAGGACATCGCCCGCGCCCTGGCCGAGCTGGGCCACGACATCGACCGGCGGCGTATAATCATGGAAGGGCCCATCAAGAGCCTGGGCACCCACGTGGTGCAGATCAAGCTGCATCCCCAGGTGGTGGTGGACCTGACCGTGGTGGTGGAGACCACCGAGCCCTTGCCTGCCAAGGAGCCCCCGGCCGAGGCCGAGGATCAGGCCGAGCCCCAGGCCGAGGCCGAGGGTCAGGGCGAGGCCGAGGGCCAGGCCGAGGCCCCGGCCCAGGAGGAGGGCGAGGCCACCCCCACCGCGGAGGCATAGCCCGCAAGCCCACCCAAGGAGCGAGTCCATGGCCGCAGAGGAGGCCGGCAGCCGGCGCCGGCGGGTGCCGCCCCAGGACCTGGCCGCCGAACAAGGCGTGCTGGGCGGTATCCTGGCCCACGGCGAGGAGGTCCTGGCCGGCATCGCCGCCACCTTGCGGCCGGAGGACTTCTACGACCGCCGCCACGCCCAGATCTACCGCGCCATGCTGGCCCTCTACGACGACGGCCGGCCGGTGGACGAGATCACCCTCACCAGCCGCCTGCAGGACGAGGGGCGCCTGGAGGCGGTGGGCGGCCCCGCCTACCTGGCCGAGCTGGCCGACCTGGTCACCGCCCCGGCCAACGTGGACGCCTACGCCAACCTGGTGCGGGAGAAGGCCCTGCTGCGCCAGTTCATCGCCGCCGCCACCCAGGCGGTGGAGCAGGCCTACGCCATGCAGGCCGACCCGGACACCGCCCTGGACGAGGCGGAGCGGGCCATCTTCGCCGCCACCCAGAACCGCGTCTCCGGCCGTCCCGCCCCCTTGCGCGAGGCGGTGACCACGGCCATCGGGCTGTTGGAGCAGCGCTTCAAGAAGAAGGGCCTGGTGGTGGGTGTGCCCACCGGCTTCAGCAAGCTGGACACCCTGACCACCGGCCTGCAGCCGGGCGACCTGATCGTGATCGCGGGCCGGCCCTCCATGGGCAAGACCGCCTTTGCCCTCAACATCGCCGCCCACGCCGCCATGAAGGCCAATGTGCCCACCGCCATCTTCTCCCTGGAGATGAGCAAGGAGCAGCTCGCCCTGCGCCTGCTGGCCGCCGAGGCGCGGGTCTCGGGCTCCAAGATGCGCAGCGGCTATCTCTCCTACGACAAGGACTGGCCCCGGCTCACCGCCGCCTCCGAGCGCCTGGCCCAAGCCCCCATCTTCATCGACGACACGCCGGCCATCTCGGTCTTGGAGATGCGGGCCAAGGCGCGGCGGCTTAAGAGCGAGCACGACCTGGGCCTCATCCTGGTGGACTACCTGCAGCTCATGCGCGGCCGGCGCGAGGGCTTCGAGAGCCGG
>MTPE01000282.1 GCA_002011835.1 Desulfarculaceae bacterium JdFR-95
GGCCCGGCCCCTGCCGCAGCACCTGCCGCGGCTCGTCNTAGACCCCGTTGTGGCGGCCCAGGTAGCAGGGGTCGTGGTAGGCCACCTTGCGGGGGTAGGAGCCGGCCAGGCTCAGCCGCCCCTCCTCCAGCAGCCGGGCCAGGAGCTGGGCCATGTGGATCACCTCGAAGTCCACCCGGAACTGGGTGTACTCGTTCTTGAAGGTGTGGTAGCAGTGGGGCGAGGTGACCAGGATACGCTGCACCCCGCTGTCGATGAAGGTCTTGATGTTCTCGCGGGCCAGGCGCTTGAACAGCTCCTCGTCGCCGGCCTTGCGGATGCTCTCGCCGCAGCAGTTCTCCTTGGCCCCCAGGATGCCGAACTCCACCTCCGCGGCCTGGAGCACCTCGGCCGTGGCCCGGGCCACCTTCTTGATGCGGGGGTCGTAGCTGGGGTAGCAGCCGGGGAAGTAGAGCAGGTCCATGCCCTCCTCGAAGCGGGGCACGGACAGGCCCTCGGTCCACTTGCTGCGGTCCTTGCGCTTCTCGTTCAGGGGGTTGCCCTCGGCCACCAGGCTGGCGCTGATGGCGCGGATGGGCTTGACCGAGGTGGGGAACACGCCGTACTCGGTGGCGATCTTGCGCAGGACCACCACCGACTCGATCTGCTGCACNTCGCGGGGNCACTGCTGGGGACAGCGGCCGCANGTNGAGCAGAGCCAGATCTCCTCGCTCTCGATNTCGGTCATGCCGAAGAAGGCCTGGCGCACCACCTTGCGCATGCTGAAGTCGCGCACCCGGTTCCAGGGGCAGAGGGTGTCGCACAGGCCGCACTGGAAGCAGCGTTTGAAATACTCGCCCCCGCTGTCGCGGATGAGCTCTATGATCTCCTGGTAGTCGGCTACTCTCTCCACGGCGGCCCCCTTACTCCTTCAGCGACATGCGGGCGACCGCATCCAGGACCTTGTCCAGGCCGTACTTGTCGGCCAGGGAGGCCAGGCCCACCTCCAGGGCGTCCAGGGGCTGTTCCTCCTCCTCGACCACTTCCTCCTCGCGTTCCTCGTAGGTGAGGGCGTCCACCAGGCACCACTTGACGCACAGGGGCTCGTCCTCGCCCTCGCACATGTCGCATTTGAGGGGCAGGCCGGAGTCGGGTTCCTTGAACACGTCGCGGGAGGGGCAGGAGGCGCGGCAGAAGGAGCACTCGTCGTATTCCTTGCCGTCCAGGATGTACTTGTCGCGGCCCAGGCACTCGGCCGGTGTGTACTCGCCGGCCTGCACCGGCACGTAGATGTCGCGCAGGGGGTCGCGCACCACCCGGATGCGGGCCCGGGCGGGGTTGGCGCTGCTGTACTTGGGCTCCGCGTGGTAGGCGGAGCAGATCACCTCACAGGCGCGACAGCCGTTGCACTTGTCCGCGTTGATCTTGATTACCTTGACGACCTTGGTCTTCTTCTTGCCCTCGCTCACGGCCGGACCTCCCTCATTCGCCTGCGCCCTCGGCAGCCGCGGCCTTCTCCAGCTCCTCGCATTCGGCGTAGATGCCCCGGCGCTCCAGCTCCTCGGCCACGTAGTCCAGACCCAGCTCGTGCAGGCACTCCTTGGTGGGCACGCCCTGCTGGTTCCAGCCCTTGAACTTGTAGTAGGTGTCCAGAAGCTCCTTCTCCAGCTCGGGGAAGCGGTGCTTCCAGTGGTCCTCGGGCGGCTTCTCGTCCTTGCGCCGCATGCCGCGGCAGATGTTTATGGCCCGCACCAGGGTGCGGTAGCGCTTGGCCGCCTGGCTGAGGCTCTCCTCGTCCATGTCGAAGCCCGCCCCCGCAGAGATGAACTTGGGCAGGTTGTGGATGTGGTAGGGCGGCTTGAGGGGGAAGGACGACAGCCCCGCACACAGACCCAGGGCGTCGTCGATGTAGTGCATCTTCTCCTGCCAGTCCACGATCTCGCAGCACATCTGGGGGGTGGGATAGTAGGGGAAGGAGTTCTTGCCCCGGGGCTCCCAGTCCAGGAAGTACTGCTTGAAGCGGTCGTCGGGCACCTGGATCCAGTCCTTGACGAACTCCTCGCGCTGCTCCCGGGTGGGGAAGGGTGCCTGGGGGAACTGGCCCTCGATCTGGGTGATGTTGATCTTCTCCCCCGTGGAGTACATGAGGAAGTAGATGGGGTTGAGCATGCCCAGCTTCAGGGGCAACTGCTCGTGCTTCTTGATGTTGTTGTGGGCGTACTTCTCCGCGCCCTTGCCGATGCGCTGGGCCGCCCAATAGGTGCCGTCGGCCAGGACGTCGCCGATGCCCTCCCGCCGCACGATGCGGTCCAGGAGCCAGAAGAAGCGCCCCTCGTTGTCCTTGGGCATGCCCTTCATGTCCTCGTCGGTAAGGATGCCGTCCTCGTACAGCTCCAGGGCGAAGGCCATGACCTGGGGCGCGGAGAAGCCGTCCACGCCGTACTCGGTGGCCTTCTGGGCGATGCGCAGGCCGAACTCCAGGTCGGACATGGCGGCCATGGTGTAGGTGAGCTTGGAGAAGCACTTCATCATGTAGGTGGCCTGACCCGGGGGCTCGATGGTGGCACCGCACTCCAGGGGGCAGTTGAAGCAGCTGATCAGGCGGCGGCGCATGCTCTCCATGGTCTCGGTCCACTGGCGCTCGATCTCTTCGTTCCAGAAGTTCTTGCGCCGCACGCGCGCGTTGCCCCAGGAGAAATTCTCGGTATGCCACTTCTCGTCGTGGATCTTCATCTCCTGGGGAGAGCCCAGGCCGGCCAGGATGGGCATCACCCCGGGGATGGGGTGCTCGTTGCGGTACTGGATGTAGTCCAGCACCTCCTGGCAGAGCTGGATGAACTCCGCCGGCCGGGCCACATGGATGTCCTTGGTGCCCCGCACGGCGATGGCCTTGACCCCCTTGTCGCCCATCACCGCGCCCAGGCCCAGCCGGCTGGCGCTGGAGCGGCCCTGCTCGATGGAGGCGAAGAACACCCGGTTCTCACCCGCCAGGCCGATGGCCGCCACCTGGGCGTTGGGCTCGCCCAACTCCTGCTTGATCAGCTCCGCGGTCTCGATGGCACCCTTGCCCCGCAGGTGAGAGGCGTTGCGGATCTCCACCTTGTCGTTGTGGATCCAGATGTAGACCAGATCCGGCGACTTGCCCCGCAGGATGACCTTGTCGTAGCCGGCGTACTTCAGCTCCGGGGCCCAGAAGCCGCCCATCATGGAGAAGCCGAACAGCCGGGTCTGGGGCGAGATGGTGGTCACGATGGTGCGGTTGCAGCCGGTGGCCGGCGTGCCGCACAACAACCCGGCGCTGAAGATGAGCAGGTTGTCCGGAGAGAAGGGCTCCACCTCCGGCGGCACCCGCTCCCACATGATCTTGGCGTTGGTGCCCAGCCCTCCCAGGTAGAGCTCCGTGTCCCGGGGATCGGTCTCCACCTTCTCGATGTTGCCCCGGGACAGATCGATCTCCAGATTGAAACCCGTCTCTGCGTACCTCATCTTTTTCCTCTACAGGTATGCCTCGCCGGCGGGCCGCCCCACCCGCGGGCCGACTCGCCCCCTCCGGGGCCTCCCAGAAAGACTCCCCTGTCGGTCGCTGGCTCGGCCCACTCTACGCTTTCTGGCCCACACCACGACTGGTCCGAGATTATCCCACACAAACCAGGCCAAAACCAACGACGCAGTTAACCAGCAAAAACAACTGGTTACATACTAATGGCTATATTATAGCCACGATATAACTACTTGTCAACTCAATTGTCTGGCCGCGGCCGTTTTTGACACAGAAACTATAAGCAGTTATATCCAGTCACTCGCTGGGAGAACGCCACGGGGGACGCCAAGGGGAACCCGGGGTGGACCTTGGGGGGCGACGGCTCTGTCCAGCGCTTTGGGCTGTGGGGCTGGAGAGAGGGCACCTGCTCTCCGCCGGTGAGCCTCCGCCGCCTGGGGCGCGGGGCGGTTCGCTTTGGGGGCAAGAGCTGGCGGAGCCGGTGCCGCAGATCCCAGCGTGTGTCGCCCCTGTCCGGTGCCTGGGGGTCTCTGCCCTGGCATCCCGAGTGCTTCCCGGTAGGGCAAGGTGAAACTG
>MTPE01000065.1 GCA_002011835.1 Desulfarculaceae bacterium JdFR-95
CACTCCTGGCTGGATTGGCCCGGGGACGCGGCCCGTCCGCGTCACGGGCCGATTCGCGCTACCCCTCCCTCGCTCCCTCCGGTAAGCTGGCGCCCCTGGTCGCCCAGGGGCCAGGGCCATCATAGCCTCCCTGGCAAAAAGGGGCAAGCCAGGGGTGAGCGGCGGGATGGTGTGATATAATTCAAGACAAAACGCCGACCTGTTGTCATCCCCGCCAGGCTGCGTAAGCCTGGTGTTTTGTGTTGGGAGAAAGAAACCGTATGTCCAAACAAATCGGCAGCTTTACTTTCGTGCTCCACAGTCACCTGCCCTACGTGCTCAGCCACGGGCAGTGGCCGCATGGCATGGACTGGATCCACGAGGCCACCCTGGGCTGTTATCTACCCCTGCTTAAGGCGCTGCGGGGCCTGGCCGCCCGCGGCCTGCGGCCGGCGGTGACCCTGGGCATCACCCCGGTGCTGGCCGAGCAGTTGGCCGACAGCGAGTTCCAGGAGCAGTTCCGCCACTACCTGGACCAGCGCCTGGCCTCCGCCCGCGACAACCAGCGCGAGTTCCAGGCCCTGGGCGAGGACCACCTGGCCTACTTGGCCGGCTGGTGGCAGGGCTGGCTGGAGGAGATAGGTGCCTTCTTCGAGGAGCTGGGAGGCGATCTGGTGGGTGCCTTCCGGGAGCTGATGGAGGCGGGCCAGATCGAGATCATCACCTGTGCCGCCACCCACGGCTATCTGCCTTTGCTCTCGCGGGACGAGAGCGTGCATTTCCAGGTGGCACAGGGGGTCTTGACCCACCGGCACCACTTTGGCCGCGCGCCGGCCGGCATCTGGCTGCCCGAGTGCGCCTACCGCCCGGCCTACGAGTGGCGGCCGCCGGTGGGCGAAGCCAGTGAGCCTTATCCCCGCGCCGGGGTGGAGGAGGCCCTGGCCGCCTGCGGATTGGCCTACTTCATCACCGACAGCCACCTGCTCAAGGGCGGCCAGGCCATCGGCACCTACCTGGATCGCTTCGACGCCTTACGCAAGCTGTGGGTGCGCTACGAGGCCTCCAGCCGCCCCCGGCCCGAGGACGCCCAGCGTTCGGAGCTGGAGTGCTATTGGGTGGCCTCCCGTGCGGGGCAGCCCCACGACCGCATGGCCGCGGTCTTCACCCGTGACCCGGACACCGCCCTCACCGTGTGGTCGGCCGACGTGGGCTACCCCGGCGACGGCTGGTATCTGGACTTCCACAAGAAGCACTTCCCCGGCGGTATCAAGTATTGGCGCGTGACCCGCAGCGGCAGCGACCTGGCCGAGAAGGAGCCCTACCAGCCCGAGATGGTGGAGGGACGCCTGGAGGAGAACGCCGACCACTTCGTCTCGGTGGTGCGGCGCCGCCTGAAAGAACACCTGGCCCGCACCGGCCGGCCCGGACACCTGGTGGCGCCGTTCGACACCGAGCTGTTCGGCCACTGGTGGTTCGAGGGCCCCCGCTTCCTGGAGAAGGTGCTCANCCGCCTGGCCCAGGACCCGGAGGTGGAGCTGCTGACCTGCGGCGAGCGCCTGGAGGCCCGGCCCCCCACCACGGTGGTCAGCCTGCCCGAGGGCTCCTGGGGCCAGGGCGGCTTCCACTGGATATGGCTCAACCCGGACACCGAATGGACCTGGCCCCACATCTACCGCTGCGAGGCCGCCTTCGCCGAGATTCGAGAGCTGGCCTCGCGTGGGGGAGATTTGGCCCGGGTGGTGGCCCAGGCCGCCCGCGAGCTGCTCCTGCTCCAGGCCAGCGACTGGCAGTTTCTGATAAGTACCTGGTCTGCCAGGGATTATGCCGAAATGCGCTTCAGCGAGCACGTGGGGGACTTCTCGCGCCTGGTGGATGTGGCCCGGCGCCTGGCCGCGGGCGAGGGGATGAGCGAGGCCGACCGGGCCTTTTTGCGCCGGTGCGAGGCCCGCGACCGCCTGTTCTCGGAGTTGGCCCTGGAGTGCTTCGCCCCCCTGGCTTGACACCATAAGCACCCTGGGATAAGTTCGAGTATTCATTGCTTTCCTGGGCCTTGCGGCCAGGCCGGCACGAATAAGGGTGTGACATCATGCAGGAATTCCGGCGCATGAAGCGACTGCCACCGTATGTGTTCACGGTGGTCAACGAGCTCAAGATGGAGCTCCGGCGCAAGGGGGAGGACATCATCGACCTGGGCATGGGCAACCCGGACCTGCCCACGCCCAAGCACATCGTGGACAAGCTGGTGGAGAAGGTGCGCGACCCGCGCAACCACCGCTACTCGGCCTCCAAGGGCATCACCAAGCTGCGGCACGCCATCTGCGGCTGGTACAAGCGGCGTTACGACGTGGACCTGGACCCGGAGACCGAGGCCGTGGCCACCATTGGGGCCAAGGAGGGTCTGAGCCACCTGGTCTTGGCCACGGTCAGCCCCGGGGACGTGGTCCTGGTGCCCAGCCCCACCTACCCCATCCACCCCTACAGCGTGGTCATCGCCGGCGGGGACCTGCGCAGCGTGCCCCTGATGCCCGACCGGGACTTCTTCGAGGACCTGAAGACCGCCTTCCGGCAGACCTGGCCCCAGCCCAAGATGCTGATCATCTCCTTCCCCCACAACCCCACCACGGTATGCGTGGACATGGAGTTCATGGAGAAGATCGTGGCCTTCTGCCGGGAGCACGAGATCTGGCTGGTGCACGACTTCGCCTACGCCGACCTGGCCTTCGACGGCTACCGGCCCCCCAGCGTGCTCCAGGTGCCCGGGGCCAAGGAGGTGGCGGTGGAGCTGTTCTCCATGTCCAAGTCCTACTCCATGGCCGGCTGGCGCCTGGGCTTCTGCGTGGGCAACCGGGAGATGGTCCACGCGCTCACCCGTATAAAGAGCTACCTGGACTACGGGGTGTTCCAGCCCATCCAGATCGCGGGCATCATCGCCCTGAACGAGGACCAGTCCTGTGTGGCCCAGATCGTGGAGACCTACCGCAAGCGGCGCGACACCCTGATCAAGGGCCTGCATCGGGTGGGCTGGGAGGTGCCCTCGCCCAAGGCCACCATGTTCGTGTGGGCCGAGATACCCGACGAATACAAGTCCATGGGCTCGGTGGAGTTCAGCAAGCTGCTCATCCGGGAGGCCAAGGTGGCGGTCAGCCCCGGCCGGGGCTTCGGCGAGTACGGGGACGAGTACGTGCGCTTCGCCCTGGTGGAGAACGAGCACCGCATCAACCAGGCCATCCGCGGCCTGCGCAAGTTCTTCCAGGCGGGGGCCTGAGGGACCATGTCCGAGCGTGCGATCCGGGTGGGCCTTCTGGGCCTGGGCACGGTGGGGGGCGGGGTGGCCCGCCTGTTGTTGGAGAAGCGACAGGAGCTGGCCGACCGCCTGGGCGCGCCTTTGGAGCTGGCCCGGGCCGTGGACCTGCGGGCCGAGCTGGCCGCCGAGCTGGAGCTGCCCGAGGGGATCTACGCCTCTGAGCCTGCGGCGGTGCTGGAGGACCCGGACATAGACATCGTGGTGGAGCTGATCGGGGGCCTGGAGCCGGCCCGCTCCCTGGTGCTGGCCGCCCTGGCCGCGGGCAAGGCGGTGGCCACGGCCAACAAGGCCCTGCTGGCCCACCACGGCCGCGAGATCTTCGCCGCCGCCCGCGAGCAGGGGGTGGGGGTGGCCTTCGAGGCCTCAGTGGGGGGCGGCATCCCCCTCATCCGCTCCCTGCGCGAGGGCCTGGCCGCCAACCGGGTGGAGCAGGTGCTGGGCATCCTGAACGGCACCTGCAACTACATCCTGACCCGCATGACCGCCGAGGGGGCGTCCTTCGCCGAGGTGCTGGCCGAGGCCCAGGCCGCGGGCTACGCCGAGGCCGACCCCTCCTTCGACGTGGACGGCATAGACACCGCCCACAAGCTGGCCATCGTGGCCGCTCTGGTCACCGGCCGCCAGCCGGACATGGACGACATCCCGGTGGAGGGCATCCGGGACATCGACCCCCTGGACATACAGTTGGCCGGGGAGTTCGGCTACAAGGTCAAGCTGTTGGCCCTGCTGCGCAACCATGGGGAGAAGGTGGAGGC
>MTPE01000227.1 GCA_002011835.1 Desulfarculaceae bacterium JdFR-95
CCAGGCGTCCTGCAGGGCCAGGGCCTCCTCCACCAGGCCGGCGTACTCGGGCGCCAGGAGGGTCTCCTCCAGGGCTGCGGCCAGACGGGGAGCCTGCTCGCCTGGCACCAGGCCGCGGCACAGGCGGTGGAGGTCCACCCGCCGCTCGCGCAGGCGCCACAGCACCAGACGCGGCACCTTGAGCCGGTTCTGCACCGCCACCGCCCGGCGCACCCCGCGGTACACCGCCTGGGCCAGCAGTTGCCCCAGCAGGGTGTGTCCGCCGGTGAGGTCGGCACGGGGCCCGGCACCCTGGACCACGATCAGGTTGTCGGTGCCGGTGCCGGTGGCGGGCCAGCGGGGCCGGTAGGAGCTGCGCACGTCCAGGTCCTGCAGGGCCGCGGTCTTGGCCTCGGTGACCGTGATCACCGCCCGGGCCATGGCCCGGGGGGTCAGCCGCCGGTTGGTGAGCACGATGACGTTTATGGTGCCCGGCTCGCGGTAGAGCCCGCGGTCGCGGGAGGCGCGCATGGCGTTGCTGGCCACCCCGGCGGTGACCAGGGCATAGGCGGTCAGGCCCTGGTCCGCGGCCCGCTCCACGGCCAGGCACTTGAGGTCCGCCCCGGTGCTGAGAAAGACGGTGTCGGCCGGGCTCCGGCCCAACACCCGCGCCACCCGGGGCATGATCTCACTCCGGGACAGGTGGTGCAGCAAGGGCCAGCAGGGCGGGGGGAAGCCGTGGTTGCCCACCGCGCTCACCCCCCGGCGCATGCCCTCCAGGGTGGAGAGCACGGCCATGGGCCGATCCAGCTCCACCAGCAGGGTCTGGTTGGGGAAGTCGAACAGGCGGCTGCGGATCAGCCGGGCCCGCTTCACGTAGGGCAGCTCCAGGCGCAGCTCCTTGGCCCCGGTGACCGCGTCGGGCCGCAGGGTGTGGCGGGCCAGGGCGCGGGGGTAGAGGGAGGCGGCCAGCCAGGCGATGAACTCGCCGGCGCGTACCGAGGCGCGGCAGGTCAGCTCGCAGGGGAACCACAGCAGTCGCCCCCGGCGTACCGCCTCCACCTCGCGCCAGCCGGGCCGGGCCAGCAGGCGCCGGGCCGCGCTCCGGTCGCCCCCGCAGCCGTAGATCACCTGGGGGTCGAAGGCGCGGAACTGCTCCCGGGTCATCTCCACCACCTGGCCCTTCTTGCCCAGGACGGGGGGGATGCCCCCCGCGGCGCGGATGTAGGCGTTCTGGAAGGAGTCGTCACCCGGGGTCATCACCCGCCCCCGGCCCATGAGGCGCATCACCCGCAGGCGCCGCCCCGGCGGCACCGCCGCGGCCAGCTTGCGCCCCACCAGCTCCACCTGGGCCCGCAGGCGCTTCACCAGGCGCCGGGCCTGCTCCTCACGGCCGAAGACGCCCCCCAGGATGGCCAGGTTGCGGTAGATGTCCGCCAGGGAGTGGGCCTCCAACTGCACCAGGACCACTCCCCGGCCAGCGAAGTGTTTCCGCACCCGGCGGTGGAGCCCGGCCAGGAAGATCACCTGTGGCTTGAGGCCGGCGATGCGCTCCACCGAGGGACGCAGGAACCCGCCCACCACCGCGGCGCGGGGCAGCAGCCGGCTGTCGAACCAGCTCACCCCCACCACCGTCCGGCCCGCGCCCAGGGCCACGATGGCCTCGCTCACCCCGGGCACCAGGCACACCACCCGCTGCGGCGGGGAGTCTATGGAGATGCGCGCGCCGGTGGCGTCGGTGAAGGAATAGGCCGCGGCGGCCAGGGGCCAGGCCAAAATCAGGCACAACAACAGGACCGCGAGCTTGCGCATGGGCACCCCCTTCAGGCGATCACCGCCCGAGCATAGCCCGGTGCCCGGCCCCTGGCAAGCCTGCCCGCGGCCCCGGTGTCTCAGCGGCAGTCGTAGTCCTTCTTCCAGGGCTGGCGGCGGCGTTGGTAGTAGTCACGCAGGGCCGAGCGCAGGGTGGTGGCGGCCAACACCGCGCAGTGGCGGTGGTCGCGGGGCAGCCCCCCCAGCTCGTTCTCGATGGCCTCGGCGTCCACCTGGGCCGCCTCGCCCAGGGGCCGGCCCTTGATCAGAGTGGTGAGGGCCGAGCCGCAGGCCACGGTGTGGGCGCAGCCCTGGGGCATGAAGCGGGCGTCGGCCACGCGCTCGTCCTCCACCTTGAGATACAGCTCCAGCACGTCGCCGCAGGAGCCCTTGCTCCGGCCGTAGCCGTCGGGCCGGGGCAGGGCGCCCAGGTTCTGGGGGGTGAGGGCGTGCTCCAGGAANGCCTCGCTCATGCCCAGCTCCTGGGCGGCGGCGGCCTTGACCCTGGGATCTTGTATGGCTTGGGCGGCCTGGGCCAGCTCGGGGTGGTGGCCCGGCCGGTGGGCGTGGCTGCTCACGGTTGCACCTCCGGCTGGATATTCCTGATGTTTGTAGGTCTTTATACACCTTTGGCCACGGGACGCAACCCAGGTTGACAAACGAACATTTGTTTGATACAAACGTTCGAGAGACGGGAGGCCACATGACACAACCACCCCAGCCAGACCCCACCCGCGAACGCCTCCTGGACGAGGCCGAACGCCTGTTCGCAGACAAAGGCTTCGCCGGGGTCAGCGTGCGGGAGATCACCGCCGCGGCCGAGGCCCACCTCTCGGCCGTGAACTACCACTTCGGCTCCAAGCGCAACCTCTACCTGGCCGTGTTCCGCGAGCGCTGGCTGCCGCGGGCCAGGCGCATCCTGGAGCGCCTGGACCAGCTCGAGGCCCAGGGCCCGGTCGGGCCGGCGGACGTGGTGCGCACCATCACCGAGGCCTTCTTCGCCGGCTTTGCCGACGACGCCGAGCGCCAGCGCCACCACCAGCTCATCCACCGCGAGATGTGCCAGCCCGGCGAGGCCCTGGAACTGATCGTGGAGGAGGTGACCCGGCCCATCTTCCTGCGTTTCCGGCGTCTGCTGTTGCCCCACTTGCCTCCGGGTGTGAGCGACCAGGAGGTGACCCTCTACATCTTCAGCGTGATCTGCCAGGTGTTGTTCTTCAACTTCGGCCGGCCCATGGTCACCGCCCTCACCGGCCGGACCTACGACGAGCAGTTCCGCCGGCTTTTGGTGGAACACATCACCCGCTTCTCCCTGCGCGCCCTGCCCCGGGGCGGGGAGGAGGACTCGTGAGGCAGCGGGCGCTCTTGGTGGCCCTGGGGCTGGTGGTGGTCTTGGCCGGGGGGTGCCTGCGCCTGGGGCCGGAGTTTCGCTCCCCGGGTGCGCCGGTCACCCTGCCCGCGGCCTATCAGCACGCCCAGGGCCGCGCCCTGCCCCGGGACGTGGCCTGGTGGCGCGAGTTCCACGACCCGGAGCTGGACCGCTTGGTGGAGCTGGCGCTCGAGCGCAACTGGGAGATCAAGAAGGCCGCGGCAGTGGTGCTGGAGTTCCGCGCCCGCTTCGTGCAGGCCCAAAGCCCCCTCTACCCCCGGCTGGATTTGAGCGGCAAGGCGGCCAAGGACCAGAGCGCGGTGCTCACCGAGCTGCCCAGCTTTCTTTCCACCGACCGCCGTACCGAGACCTACAACCTCTCCCTGGCCGCCTCCTACGAGCTGGACCTGTGGGGGCGGCTGGCCCGGGCCACCGAGGCGGCGCGGGCCGAGTTGCTGGCCGCCCAGGAGAACCAGCGCACCGTGGCCCAGACCGTGGTGGCGGCGGTGGTGAGCTCCTATCTCACCTGCCGGGCCCTGCAGCGGCGCCTGGAGGTGGCGGCCCAGACCGTGGAGGCCTTCCGCCACAGCCTGGAGGTGGTGGAGGGGCGCTACCAGCGGGGCCTGGTGGGGGCTTTGGATCTGCACCAGGCGCGGCGTTCCCTGGCCCAGGCCCAGGCACGGCTGCCGGCCCTGCGCCTGGAGCTGGGCCGTGAGCAGCAGCGCCTGATGGTGCTCACCGGCCGCTATCCCCGCACTCACCCCGAGCCGCCGGTGGGTAAGGACTACTTCGCGGCCTTCGCCCGCCTGGAGCCGGTACCGGCGGG
>MTPE01000442.1 GCA_002011835.1 Desulfarculaceae bacterium JdFR-95
GCCTTGACAAGGCCAGGGCGCGGGGGCGAAGCTGGGACCGGCCGCGCCGGGCGGCGGGGGGGTGGGCGGGGGCGGCCTCGCGCCACGCCCTGCACCCGGGAAGTCGCCGCAGGACGAACCGTCAACCAAAGCGAAGCCCCATGTATCGCCTGCGCAAAGGACAACGCCTGGTACTGGCCTCGAGCTCTCCCCGGCGGGTGGAGATGCTGGCCGGGCTGGGCCTGGAGTTCGAGCTGTGGCCGGCCAGCATCGACGAGGAGCTGCGTCAGGGGGAAGGGGCCGGCCAGGCGGCCGAGCGCCTGGCCGGGCTCAAGGCCGCGGCCGCGGCCGGGCGCTGGCCGGGCTGTGCGGTGCTGGCCGCCGACACCCTGGTGGAGGTGGAGGGCCGCATCCTGGGCAAGCCGGACGGCCCGGCCCAGGCGGCCGAGATGCTGCGTCTGCTCTCCGGGCGGGAGCACCTGGTGGTCACGGGCTACTGCCTGCGCTCTGGGAGGGAGGAGGACCGTGGCCGGGCCGTCAGCCGGGTGCGCTTCCGCCCNCTCAGCGAGGCCGAGATCGCGGCCTACCTGGCCACGGGCGAGCCCCTGGACAAGGCCGGAGCCTATGCCATCCAGGGCCGGGGTGCCGCCCTGGTGACGGAAGTGGCGGGCAGCTACACCAACGTGGTGGGCCTGCCCCTGGCCGCGGTGGTGGAGCTGCTGTTGCGGCTGGGCATAATCGAGCCCGCCGTCGCCCCCCTGTGAGGCAGGAGGTGAGCAAGCCATGGACATAGCCGCAAACCTGGCCCAAGTGCGCGAGCGCATCGCCGCCGCGGCCCGTGCCGCCGGCCGCGACCCCTCGGAGGTACGCCTGGTGGCGGTGTCCAAGACCAAGCCCGCCGCGGCCGTACGCCAGGCCTGGGAGGCAGGCCAGGTCCTTTTCGGCGAGAACTACGTGCAGGAGGCGCGGGACAAGATCGCCCAGGTGGGGCCGGGGCCAGTGTGGCACCTGATCGGTCACCTGCAGTCCAACAAGGCCAAGCTGGCCGCCTCGCTGTTCGCGGTGGTGGAGACCGTGGACCGGCCCAAGATCGCCCGGGCCCTGGACCGCCACGCCCGCGAGCTGGGCAAGGAGCTGGGGGTGCTGTTGCAGGTAAACGTCAGCGGCGAACCCCAGAAGTCGGGCTGCAGCCCCGAGGAGGCCGAGGCCCTGGCCCAGGAGGTGGCGGAGCTGCCTGGCTTGCGCCTCATGGGCCTGATGACCATGCCGCCCTTCTTCGACCAGCCCGAACGGGCGCGGCCCTACTTCGCCCGCCTGCGCGAGCTGGCCCAGCGCCTGGCCCGCAACCTTCCCCCCGGCAGCATGGAGGAGCTGTCCATGGGCATGAGCGGGGACTTCGAGGTGGCCATCGCCGAGGGCGCCACCCTGGTGCGGGTGGGCACGGCCATCTTCGGTGCGCGGGGATGAGACCGGAGGAGGGCTACATCGTGGGCCGGCACGCGGTGGCCGAGGCCCTGCGCCGCCGCCCGGGACAGGTCCAGGAGCTGGTGGTGAGCGCCTCGGAGCGCAGCCGGGCGGTGCGCGAGCTGGTGGAGCTGGCCCGGGCGGCGGGGGTGCGCGTGCGCCGGGTGGAGGCCCGCCGTCTGGAGCGCCTGGCCGGGGGCGCGGCCCACCAGGGCGTGGCCCTGCGCCTGGCCGCGGCCAGCTACACTCCCTTCGAGCGCCTGCTGGCCGCGGTGGGGGAGGCGGGCGAGGAGGCCCTGGTGGTGGTGGCCGACCACCTGGAGGACCCGCGCAACCTGGGCGCCCTGGCCCGCAGCGCGGCCGCCGCCGGGGCGGTGGGCCTGGTGGTGGCCAAGGACCGGGCCTGCGGGCTGAGTCCGGCCGCGGCCAAGGTGGCGGCCGGGGCCCTGGAGCAGCTCATGGTGGCGCGGGTGACCAACCTGGGCCGGGCCCTGGAGGAGCTGAAACAGGCCGGGCTGTGGGCCCTGGCTGCGGCCACCCGGGGCGCGCCNCCGCCCTGGGAGCTGGACCTGGCCCGGCCCCTGGCCCTGGTGATCGGCGGCGAGCACCGAGGCCTGAGTCCCCGCCTGCGCAAGCTCTGCGACCTGGAGACCAGCCTGCCCCTGGCCGGCGGGGTGGAGAGCCTCAACGCCGCGGTGGCGGCCGGGGTGCTCTTGTTCGAGGTGCTCAGGCAGAGGCGCGTCGCGCGCGGTCGCGGCGGATGATCTCCACGATCTCGGCCGCGGCCCGCTCCACCTGGTCGTTGACCACGCGGTGGTCGTAGAGGTGGGCCTGGGCCAGCTCCGAGGCGGCCCGGGCCAGGCGGCGCTGGATGGTGGCCTCGTCCTCGGTGCCGCGGGCGCGCAGGCGCCGCTCCAGCTCGGCCAGGGAGGGCGGCTCCAGGAAGATGAAGACCCCGTCCGGGAAGCGGCGCCGCAGCTGCGCCGCGCCCTCCACGTCGATGTCCAGGAACAGGTCGCGACCCTCCTCCAGGGTCTCCTGCAGCACCTTGGCCGAGGTGCCGTAGAGGTTGCCGTAGATCTCGGCCCACTCGGCCATCTCGCCCGCGGCGATACGGTGCTGGAACTCCTGGCGGCTCACGAAGTGGTAGTCCACCCCGTCGCGCTCGCCGGGCCGGGGGGGGCGGGTGGTGAGGCTAACCGAGTAGGCCAGGTCGGGCAGCATCTGGCGCACCCGCGCCCCCACCGTGGACTTGCCCGCCCCGGAGGGGGCCGAGAGCACGAAGATCCGTCCCCGCCGGGCCACGGCTAGCCTTCCTCCTCCGGGGCCAGGGACACCGGCCCGTCGGTGAAGGTGGTCTGTTCGAAGCGCTGGGCCATGGTCTCGGCCTGGATGGCCGACAGGATCACGTGGCCGGAGTCGGTGATGATGATGGAACGGGTGCGGCGGCCCTGGGTGGCGTCGATGAGGCGTCCGGCCTGGCGGGCCTCCTCGCGCAGGCGCTTCATGGGCGCGCTGGATGGGTTGACGATGGCCAGCACCCGGCGGGCCACCACCGAGTTGCCGAAGCCCAGGTTGAGCAGCTTTCCCGGCACTTCCGCCCTCCCCTATTCGATGTTCTGCACCTGTTCGCGCAGGCGTTCCAGCTCGGCCTTGATCTCCACCACGGTCTGGGCCGCGGTGGCGTCGGGCAGCTTGGAGGCCATGGTGTTGGCCTCGCGGTTGAGCTCCTGGATGAGGAAGTCCAGGCGCCGGCCCACCGGCTCGTCGGCCTGCAGGAAGGCGGCGAACTGGTCCAGGTGGCTCTGGGCGCGCACCACCTCCTCGGCCACGTCGCACTTGTCGGCGATGATAGCCACCTCCATGGCCAGGCGCTGGGGGTCGGGCTGGGGCTGGCCGGTGAGCTGGGCGATGCGCTCGGTCAGCTTGGCGCGGTAGGCCTCCACCACCGCGGGGGCGGCCTGGGCCACCTTTGCGAACAGCTCGCGCAGGCGCTCCAGGCGGGCGGCCAGGTCTTGGGCCAGGTTTGCGCCTTCGGCCGCGCGCATGGCCTCCACCTGCTCCAGGGCCTGGGCCAGGGCCGGCTCCAGCTCGGCCCAGAGGGCATCCAGGTCCGGGGTCTCCTCCTCCACCAGGATCAGGTCGCGGTTGGTCAGGAAGGGGGCCAGGCCGGGGTCCTCCTCCAGGCCCAGCTCGGCCCTGAGCTCCTCCAGCACCCGGCGGTACTCCTGCACCAGGGGGCGGTTGAGCACCAGGCGGGGGGTGGTGGGGGTCATGCCCGCGGCACGCAGGCTGAGTTGNACCCGGCCGCGGGAGATGTGCCGGGCCAGGTACTTCTTGATACGCTCTTCCAGNCCGGCCAGGTTGGGCGGCAGGCGCAGGTGCGGGTCCAGGTAGCGGGAGTTGAGGCANCGGACCTCCACGATCCAGTATCCCTGGCCGGCCGGTGCCTGGCCGCGGCCGAAGGCGGTCATGGACTTGGGCACCTCTATTCTCCTTCCTTGCGTCGCCACAGGTAGCGCCGGCGCAGGCGCGTGAG
>MTPE01000088.1 GCA_002011835.1 Desulfarculaceae bacterium JdFR-95
CCTTGCCCTGGGCCTGCCACACCACGGCCAGGCCCCGGCGGAGCGCGGCCAGCCCCGGGTGCTGCTGGTCGGACTGATAGGTGTCGGGCAGGAGCAGCTCGCTGGTGGTGACGCCCTGGCGGTCGAAGTAGCGCAGGTACACCCGGCGCGGCTGGCCGGCGGGCTGGCCGCTGAAGGCCACGGCGAAGCCTTCGTCCGTCTCCACGGCGCAGGCGCGACTCTGGCTGTAGACCGTATCACCCTGCAGGGTCGTCTCGCCGGCCACGGGGTTGCCGCTCAGGTCATACACCCGGCCGCGCAGGGTGGCCTGTTTGGAGGCGTCCAGGTTCACCCACACCACGGCGAAGCGGTCGTCGCCCACCTTGGTCACGGTGGGGTTCCACTGTATGTCCAGGGTGTCGGCGCTGGGGGTGACCACGCCGCCCTGGGGCTGGTCGGCGGCGTCGTAGCGCTGGAAGTGTACGTCCCAGCCCGTGACCCCCCAGCTCACCCCGTCCCAGGCCACCACGTAGGCGCCCTGGCTTAGCCCGGCCACGGCCGAGCGGCTGAGCTTTTCCGCCTCCGCACTGACCAGGACCTCCTCACCCTGAGCCTGGCCGGCGGAGTCGTAACGGCGGCAATACACCGCGCCGCTGCGGCTGCCGTCGCGGGGGGTGCGGGTCCAGGAGACCACGAAGCCACCGCCCTCCAGGGCAGCCACCGCGGGCAGGTAGTCGTAGTCGCCGCTCTCGGCGATGTAGAAGACCTCGCTCAGAGGCGAGCCCACCGCGTCGTAGATACGGGCGGCCACGTCGTAGCGGTTGGTGTCGTCCCGCCACAGGTCCCAGATCACCACCAGGTTGCCGTTGCTCAGGCCGGCGGCGGCCACCTGCTGGGAGTTGTCCGCCTCGGCCACGATGATGTCGCCGCCGCGGGAGGTGCCGTCGGCGTCGAAGGTGGCCAGGCGTATCTCCACCGGGCTGCCGCGGTGGCGGTCCACCCAGGCCGCCACGAAGCCGCCGTCGCTCAGGCCGGCGGCGGCGGGACGGTCCTGGTCGCCGCCGATGGTGGCGTTGATCCCTTCGGCCTGCTCCATGCCTCCCAGGTCGAAGCCGGCCCCGGCCGGCCCAGGTGCAACCAGCCCCGCCAGCAGGACCAAGAGCCAAACCAGGCCCCAGGATCGCCGCGGTTTCGTTCTCTGCCTTCGCGCCATCCTCGTCACTCCCTTTGGGCCTGCCGGCGGTCCACCACCCGTGCCCCGCATGGACCAAGATTCTAGAGTACGCTGCCGGGCTTGTCGAGGGAATTGCCGGCCTTGCGCCCTTGTGCCTCCCCGGCGGGTGTGATAAGGAACAGCGGAGCCAGGGGCGCGGGCGCCCCGCAGACTGGAGGTGCTTGGGGCATGCGGGCCAGAGACGTGGTTCGGGGACTGGGGTTGGTTCTGATCTGTCTGCTGTGGCTGGCGGGGCCGGCGGCGGCCTCGGACTACACTGTCTCCTGCATCGGCGACTCCATCACCGAGAACAAGTACCCCCCCATGCTCAAGGAGCTGCTGGACGACGGCACCGGGTTGGACTGGCGGGTGATCGACCACGGCCTGGGTGGCTACCAGATCTTCCACATCCGCGACGCCGTGGCCGAGGGCGCCTGGTGGAACGAGCACCCCCACTACGTGTTGATCCTGGCCGGGGCCAACGACGGGGTGCACGACAAGGACTACACCAAGAGCGCGGCGGCCATGCAGGACATCGTCAACTACATGCGCCGCAGCGGAGGCAAGATCATCGTCTCGGCCATGCTGCCCTCTTTGGACGGCCGTATCACCGACTGGGCCAAGAAGTTCAACCAGCGGGTGAAGGACACGGTCTCGGGCATCGACTACTTCATGGAGTCCAACTGGGACAGCTTCTACGAGGCCGAGGGCAACCACGCCCGGCCCGATCTCATGGACGACTACCTGCACCCCAACCAGGAAGGCTACCACCTGATCGCGGAGAACTTCTACCGCGTGATCCACTCGGTGTGGGCCGACCCCTTCCAGGCCAAGGACGATCCCTATCAATAGTCCTGCGGTGATCTGGTTCGCCCCCGCGCTGGTGCTCCTGCGGGCCTCAGGCCGCCGTCGGACGGACTCCCCCCAGCAAGGCGGCCACCAGCAGCAAGGCCACCACGGCCATGAGTACGCAGGCGACAGCCAAAGGCAGTGACAGCTGGCCCCGGGCCATGAGCCCGCGGGTGACCAGCCACAGGTGGGCCACTCCCAACACCGCCAGCCAGGCCGCTCCCATCCAGCCCTCCAGCCACAGGGCCGCCGGCGCCAGCAGCCATACCGCCCCGCTGTAAGCATAGATGCCCAGGCTGTGGGCGAAGGCCAAGGGCGCCTTCATCACCCGCGTGGCCAGCAGGTGGATGGCCGCGGCCAAGAACAGGCTCTGCAAGAGCCCGGAGAGCACCCCTCCCGCCCATGCCGCCGCGGTCCAGGCTCTCTCCGGCGCTGCCAGCCCCCCTAGACTGGAGACCAGGTGGGTGATGAGGAGGAAGACCAGGGGAGAGATCGCGTCGGCCGTCTCCCCCAGGGAAGCGAAATAGCGTCCTGGGGCGTGGAAGGCCGCCCAGGCCACGGCAGGATACCGCCAGGGCCGGCGCCAAGAGAACTCTGGGATGGTGGTCTGCGGCATGAGTGTGCCCTCCTTGGCTGACGGGGGTTAGCGCCTTGGCGCCCCGGCAAGGGCATTGGCGGTCCCCACCGGGGCGTGATATGCTATTTATCATGAAACCGCCGGTGGTTATAGCCCTGCGGCGCCTGGTAGCGGGGGTTGGGATCATACTCACGGCCCTGGGGCTGGCCAGGGAGGCGGCAGCCTCGCCGCTTCCGGTGGAGCGGCTCTTGCCGCCGGTGGTCTCCAGTGTGGAGGTGGAGGCCCAGCGTTCGGCCCAGGTCCGGGANCAGGTCCGCTACCAGTGGGGGGGGCATGCCGGNTTTGCCCCCTTGGAGACCTATCTGTTCGCCCTGATCCGCGACGAGAGCTGGGAGAAGTGGCTGGCCTTCCAGCGTCGGCCCGACATGGTGATCCCCCTGGCCACCACCCAGCGGGTGCTGATGATGGTGCGGGCCGGGCTCCAGCCCAAGAAGCCCACGGTGATGAAGGCTCCCCCTCCGCCCCCGGAGGAAGGGGGCTACATGCTGCGCTATCTGTTCTACACCCCCACGCCGCGTCATGTGGGCCTGATCCGTCTGGGTGGGGGGCCGGCCCCCAAGCGCACCTGGAACATCATCTCCTGGCTCACCACCGAAGAGGGGGTGTTCTCGGGCCGCCCCTGGGACTGGGACAACTTCTTCACGCGGCTGGTGCAGGTGGGGGGCATGCTGGTGGTGGGCCTGCTGGTGGTGGAGATCCTGCATTACATCGTCAGTCTGGGCAAGCGCGTGGTACGCGGTCGGGAGCAAGGCTGACCTCTCCGCGGCCCAGCTTGACAAGCCCCCTGCCGCCGCATATCATGCAGTGTTCCGGTGGGGTATGGTTACCCTGCCCAGACCCACGCCGGCGGCCCCAGGGGCGGTCGGCGTGAAATATCAAGGCCGCCGTGAGCGCGGCGGCAAGAACCCAAGTCTGCAACCTCCTCCCGGATCATCGGGCGGAAACCCGACTCCCAGCAGCGGGAGGCTCCCGCCCTGGGGAGGTGGCATCCATCGGCGCTGGAGTCACGTGGTGCTCTCGCCCAATCCCCAGGCCCACACAGCGGTGGACATGCTGGAGGCCTACGACTACCACCTGCCTCCAGAGCGCATCGCCCAACAACCCGCGCCCAGGCGGGTTCAGGCGCGCATGCTGGTCCTGCCGCGGGAGGGCGGGCTGGCACACCAGAAGGTGGCCCATCTCACTCGCTGGTTGAAGGCGGGAGACCTGCTGGTGGTCAACGACACGCGGGTGGTGCCGGCGCGGCTGCAGGCGCGCAAGCCCACCGGCGGCCGGGTGGAGGTGTTCCTGCTGGCT
>MTPE01000297.1 GCA_002011835.1 Desulfarculaceae bacterium JdFR-95
GGGGCGGCAGGGGCGCACAGGATTTGGGGCCGCGCGGAGATAACCGCGCGGCCCCGTTTTTGTGGGCTCATCCCTTCGCAGGCAGGTCCCTCATTTCAACTAGATGCTAGCACGGTTACGAGCACTTGGGCGACCTAGTCGCAATCCCTTCGCAGGCAGGTCCCTCATTTCAACCACCTTCTATTCCGGGATGTCCGGCTGCACGGATGGTCGCAATCCCTTCGCCGTCAGGTCCCTCGCTTCAATCGTGGGTAATAGAGCAATTCGCCAGAATCGTAAACGTCGCAATCCCTTCGCCGTCAGGTCCCTCGCTTCAATCGCTACCCGAATAGCCACCGGAAAATCAAGCGCTTTTTCGGCCCCAAACGCCAACCCCACCCAACACCCCAGCCAAAGCCGTCCCCCGCGGCGAAAGAAATGCGGCAACCGGCCGAAAACACTGCCCGAACCAGACCGAGCCCACCCCCCTAACAACGCCGGGCACCACCGGTCGGCTCCTGGTCGAAACGGCACACCAGGGTCAACACCTCCCCGTCATAGGAACTCTGCACCGGATAGGGCAGCTTCTGGAACAGACGCACCATGGGCTGGTTGTCCGGCTGGGTGTAGCCCACCAACCCGGCGATGCCGTTGTCCCGCGCCGCCGCGGCCAGCTTGAGCAGGATCGCCGTGCCCAGCCCCTTGCCCTGCCACTGTTTGGCGGTGGAAAAGGCCACCTCGGCCAGGTTGCGCGCCGGGTCCAGCACATAGCCCCCCACGCTCACCACCTTCTCGAACCCCGGCTCGCCCACCACCGCCACGATGGTCAGGTCCTTCTTGTAGTCCACCTGATAGACGCGCTGCAGGTCTCCCCGCAGGAAGCTGGTGCGGCGATAGAAGAACCGCCGCACCACGTCCTCGGCGTCCAGTTGGTAGAAGTGCTCCTGGATCAGGCGCTCGTCGGTGGGCTTGGCCGGCCGCAAGAGCACCTTCTGCCCGTCCACCTCGATGGTCTCCTCCAGGTGGGCGGGATAGACCGACTGCAGGCTGCCGGCCAGGGTGGTGCGCTCGCGGCCCACCAGGCCCCTCTCCTTGGCCTGCTGGAACAGCTCCTCGCGGAAGTCGGGGTGGGCGATGGAGATCAGGGCCAGAGCCCGCTCCTCCAGGCTCTTGCCGAACAGGTTCACCACCCCGAACTCGCTCACCACGTACTCCACGTCCCCCCGGGGGATCACCACCGGGATGTCGCCCAGGCTGGGCACGATACGGCTGGCCTTGCCGTCCAGGGTGGTGGAGGGCAGAAGCAGGATGGACTTGCCGCCGGGGCTCATCTGGGCCCCGCGCACGAAGTCCATGATGCCGGTCACACCGGAGAAGTTGTTGTAGGGCAGGGCGTCGGCCGCGGCCTGGCCGGTCAGGTCCATGGCCATGACCAGGTTTATGGCCACCATCTTGTTGTGGCGNGCGATCACCGCCGGGTCGTTGACNAAGTCGGAGGGGTGGAACTCCACNGCGGGGTTGTCGTGCAGGAACTGGTAGAGGTGNTCGCTGCCGATGGCGCCGGAGGCCACCAGNTTNCCCTGGTTGAAGCCCTTGTAGCGGTTGGTGATCACNCCGCGGGCGTAGAGGTCCATCAGCCCGTCGCTGAGGAACTGGGTGTGTACCCCCAGGTCGTTCTTGTCCGCCAGGCCGGCCAGGATGGCCTGGGGGCTGGCNCCCAGGGTCATCTGCAGGGTGGAGCCGTCGTCGATGAGCCGGGCCACGTGGCGGGCGATCTGCATGGCCCCGGGCACCTCCGGCGGCCGGCCCACGGTGAGCAGGGGCTCCTCGTGCTCCACGATCACGTCCACCTCGCTGACGTGGATGAAGCTGTGTCCCAGCACCCGGGGCATGCGGGGGTTCACCTGGGCGATCACNAGGTCGGCGCTGCGGGCCGCGGCCAGGGTCACGTCCACGCTCACCCCCAGGCTCATCCAGCCGAAGTCGTCCGGCTCGGAGACCTGGATCAGGGCCACGTGGATGGGCAGGCGCCGGGTCTGGAACAGGCGCGGCACCGCCGACAGGTTCACCGGGGTGAGGAAGCGCCGGTTGGCGGCCAGGGCCCGCGGCTTGGCGGAGCCCAGGTAGAACGAACGCAGGTTGAAGGCGTTGCAGGCGGTGCGNTCGGCGATCAGGGTCAGGGGNGCGCTCTCCAGGGAAAGCAGGCGCACGATCTCCAGGTCGGTGAAACGNCGGCTCTGCTCNGCCAGCTCCCGCACCAGGGCCTGGGGCTCGCCGCAGGAGGTGCCGATGAACACCCGCTGACCGGAACGGATCAGGCCGATGGCTTGGCGCGGGCTCTTCTTCTTCTGCTGATAGGCGTCGGGCCAGTAGGCTGTCTGGGCCACGGCAGACACTCCTTTTCCCGGGCTCATCCGGCAAACGCCGGGGTGGTGGCAGAATCATCCCGGGCCGGCCTGGTCAAGGCCAGAGCCCGAAGGGTGGCCTTTAGGCCAGCCTTGACCAGGCCGGCCCGGGATGAACAAGATCGGGCGCTCGTCTTTGCCAGGAAAATGACATGAGCAAGGATACGAGATGGATTCATGGCCTCGGTATTGCCGGTTGCAGTCCAGGTGGGAGGCCATATCATTTTCCTGGCAAAGACGGCCAGATATCATCCAATTGCCCGGACCGGCGGCCTGGGCGGCGATCACAGGGTGCCCCTGCCCCGCCATTTGCCGGTTGAGCCTTTTTCCGGAAGCACCAGGGCCATACTACCAGCCGCACCACCCCTTTTCACCTGTTTCCACTTTCTCCGCATTGCCATCGGCCCCCAAAAGATGCTACATCTACCCATTGAATATCCTTTCGCTTCCTGCCAGTGAGAGACACTGTTGGGGAGGAGACAAAGGACGGTTCACGGAAGTGTACAGGCTGATCGGCTGCCTTTTCTTTCTCATAGGGGCGGCGCTGATCGGTATGGTGCCGCCCATATATGATTACGTAGTGCGGCCGGCCTGGACCGAAGGGGGGCTTTTGGCTAGCTTCATCTTCCTCTCCCTGGTGCTCACAGGGGGTATCGTGTTCATCATCGTAGCCTTCCAGCTCTGGCGCCGCCGAGGATAGGTGGGCCTTCATGCCGCCCAACCTGGAGCGACATGGCAGGAGGAGGTGAACCTGGCGCGGGAGATCCACTGCTATCGGGATCGCAGGCGTCTCCCGTTTGGGTATGGGGCGCGGCTGAGGACAGGGTTCAGGGGAGGGGTCGCCGCCGGGCTCAAGGGCGAGCCACGCGCCGGGCCATGCGTTGCACGCGCTCCATCACTGCGGGCAGGTCGAAGCTGAGCACCTGGCGGTCGCGCACCACCAGTCGCCCCCTCACCACCACGTGACGCACGTCTCCGCCCCGGGCCGAATACACCAGGGTCGAGGCGATGTTGTGCAGAGGGGTGAGGTGCGGCTGGGCCAGGTTCAGCACCACCAGATCGCCCGCGTAGCCCGGTCGCAGGCGGCCCACCACGCCCTCCAGGCCCAGGGCCCGGGCCGAGCCGCCCCAGGCCATCTCCAGGGCCTGGGCCGCGGGCACCACCGTCGGGTCGTGCGCAGCCACCTTGGCCAGGCGAGCGGCCATGGCCATCTCTCCCCACAGGTCCAGGTCGTTGTTGGAGGCCGGCCCGTCGGTGCCCAGACCCACCGTGACCCCGGCGGCCAGCCACTCGGCCAGACGCCCCAGCCCTGAGGCCAACTTCAGGTTCGACTCCGGGCAGTGCACCAGGGCTACTTCCCGCCGCGCCAGGAGCATAACCTCCTGGGCATCCAACCACACCCCGTGTACCGCCGCACGCAACGACTCCAGCAGACCCAGCGACTCCAAATGCCGCCCCGGTGTGGCGCCGTAACGACTCCGCACCTCTTCCACCTCCTGGGCGGTCTCGGCCAGGTGAGTGAACCAGGCCACACCCTTCTCCCGCGCCAGGTCCGCCACCCCGGCCAGGGTCTCCGGCGAGCA
>MTPE01000005.1 GCA_002011835.1 Desulfarculaceae bacterium JdFR-95
GCTCCAGACGCATCCCCAGGGCCATGCCCAGGGCCACCGACAGCCCTTGGCCCAGGGAGCCGGTGCTGCACTCCACCCCGCCGCAGAGCTTGGCGTCGGGATGGCCCTGCAGACAGGAGCCTACCTGGCGCAGGGTCATGAGGTCCTCCCGCCGCAGGTAGCCCAGGCGGGCCAACACGGCATAGAGGGCCGGGGCGGCGTGGCCCTTGCTCAGCACGAAACGGTCGCGGCCNGGCCAGCAGGGGTCGGCCACGCGCAGNCGCATGTGGCCGAAGAACAGGGCGGTGAGGATGTCCAGGGCCGACAGCGACCCGCCGGTATGGCCGCTGCCCGCCCGGTTGAGCATCCTGAGCACCTCGATCCGCAGTTGACGGGCGATCTCATTCAAGGCTTCGGGGTCTCGGGTCTGGGGGGACGACTCTGGGCTCATGGCTANGGGTTCCTCTTGTCCTCGGTTCCCGCCAGGGCGGGGGCGATGTGCCGGCCCATGGCGCGCATCAGACGGGCCAGGGCCAGGTTGTAGACCGTAAGCGCGGTATAGTAGTCGTTCCGGGCCCGGGTGAGCAGGGTCTGGGCGTCCAGCAGCTCGGTATTGGTGGTGAGCTGCTGTTCGTACCGGTCGCGGGTGAGGCGGTAGTTCTCCTGCGCCTGCTCCACCGCAGTACGGGCGGTGACGATGTTGCGGGCAGACTCGTGCAAGAACAGAAGCGCCTGCTTGACCTGCAGGTCCACCTGGTCCCGCAGCTGCCGGGCCAGGGCCTTGAGGCGGCGGAGCTCCGCCCGGGCCTGCCCCACCCGGTGCCGAGTGCGGCCCCACTCCCACAGGGACCAGTCCAGGGAGGCGGTCACCTGCCAGCCGGTGGCGTCGTAGTAGGGGCTGTCGCCCAGCTCGGGCGAGTCGGCGGTGAACTGATAGGAGGCGGCAAGCCCCACCTGGGGCCAATAGGCGCTCTGAGCCCGGCGTACCGCCTGCTCGGCCTGGCGGATGCGCAAGGCGACGGCNTTCAGCTCGGGGCGGTTGCGGTGGGCCTGCTCGCGGGCCTGGGTATAGCTCAAGCGGCAGGNATGCACCTTGAGGATGTCCACCACNGCCAGAGGTGCCTCCAGGGAACGGCCCATGAGCCGGTTGAGCCGCGCACGGGCCACCTCCACCGCGTTGGCCGCCTTCACCAGATCCTGCTGCGCCCGCGCCAGCTCCACCTTGGTCTTGAGCACCGCGTTCAAGGCGATCACTCCGGCCTGGTGGAAGTCCCGGGCTACTTTGAGATGGGCTTGCAATTGGCGCACCGCCTGCCGGGCCACTTCGTGGGTCTTCTGGGCGCGCAGGTATTCCAGGTAGGCCTCGGCCGTGGCCAGCTCCAGGTCCAGGCGCCGGCTGGCCAGCTCCACCCCGGCCAGGTCCACCCCCAGCTCGGCCAGGCGATAGGCGCTGGCCAGGCGGAAGCCGGTGAACACGGGCTGCCGCAGGGTGGTGGACCAGCTCCAGGTGTGGTCCCAGGCGGTGACGATGTCGCCCAGAGGGGTGCTGATACGGGTGGGGTCCTGCAGGCGCTGGTAGGCGTAGCGGGTACTCAAGGTGGGCAGGAAATAGGTGAAGGCCTCGTCCCGGGCCAGGCGCGCACGCTCCAGGCGCTCGCGCGCCGCCTTCAGCTCCGGCGCGTAGGCCAGGGCCTGGGAAACGGCTTGCCCCAGGGTGAGCTCCTCCCCTGCGGCGGAAGCTCCTCCCACCAGCAACATCACCAAGCCCAGCAGCCCGGCCAGGACTCTCGGCATCACCCCCGCGCCCACCATGGACCTCTTTCCGGCTACAGCCCCTCCCTCCCCGACTCAAATAGGGCAAGGCCGCCTACCTGTCAACCATCTAACGCCGCCCAGGGACCTGAAGGTCGCCTCCCCAGAGCCAGGTCCGCCACCAGCTCCCAGGGGTCGCTCGCCTCCACCGGGAGCCATCCCCGCGGCGGCTCACAAGACCGCCCCCAGGCCAGCAGCCACCCGCCTGCCTCCCCACTCTGCGGGGGCAAGCCCCACACCAGCAGACAGGCCGGGGTCAGTGCGGCCGCCAACCCCTCCACCCCGGCCGCCACCTGGGCCAGCATGCGCACCAAGCGTCCCTTCTCGCCAGGGAACAGAGCCTGTGCATGCTCCACCGCGCCCAACCCCAGCACCGCCACCTCCACCCCAGAGACCGAAAACAGGCGCTGGGCATGCTGGCAGCGGATGTGGAGCAGGGCCGCGGCCTCGGCGAACATGGTGTCGCGCCAGGGTCGGGGCAGTCCACCCAAGCCAAGCCGACCACGCCAGGCCGGGGCGGGCGGGAAGTCGTACAGGTCCTGGGCCAGCTCTGGAGGATGGGTGGGAGGAGGGACTCCTCCGCCCCGCACCACCATGAATCCTGTCACCTCCTCCACCCGCTCCTGGGCGGGAGGGTGGATCAGGCCCAGACGCAGGCCCGCTGCCCCCAACGCGGACCAGGGGCCGGGCCTCACCGGTCCGGGAGACAACTCCACCCTGATGGGCCTGCCCAGAGGACCAGTCAGCCGCGCCTCCAAGCCGTCGGTCACGGCCAGCCCCGCCGGCCCTCCCGCACCCTCCAGGCACACCACCAGGACGCACACGCCCGATGTCTCACCCCGTGGCGACACGCCCCATTAGTGGCACGGCGGTGGCCCTGGGTCAAGGACAGGAGAGAAACCACCCTCTACCCTTGACTTTTGGTGTCGGTCATATAAACAAGAGTGGTTCACCTATGTGGGGCCGCCCCGGGAGGGAGAGCATGCTCCTGTCCATCGTCATGCCCATTTACAACGAGGCGCCTTTCGTGGAGGAGATCATCCGCCGGGTGCAGGCCGTGGACCTGGGGGACCTGGAGCGGGAGCTGATCTGCGTGGACGACTGTTCCACCGACGACACCCCCCGTATCCTGGCCGCTCTGGAGGGCACCGGCGGTCCCCACCCCACGGCCAAGCCCTTCGACCGCCCCATCCGGGTGCTGCGCCACGCGGTGAACCAGGGCAAGGGCGCGGCCCTGCGCACCGGCTTCGCCGCGGCGGAAGGGGACCTGATCCTGATCCAGGACGCGGACCTGGAGTACGACCCCGAGGACTACCCCAAACTGCTGCGGCCCATCTTCAAGGGCAAGGCCGAGGTGGTCTACGGCAGCCGCTTCACCGGCGAGCGGCGCAACATGTTCTTCCACCACTGGGTGGGCAACCGCTTCCTCACTCTGGTGACCAACATCCTGTACAACACCACCCTCTCGGACATGGAGACCTGCTACAAGGTCTTCACCCGCCAGGCCCTGGAGGGCATCACCATCAAGAGCGACCGCTTCAACTTCGAGCCCGAGATCACGGCCAAGATACTCAAGAAGGGCATCCGCATCTACGAGGTGCCCATCTCCTACACCGGCCGCGAGTTCGAGGAGGGCAAGAAGATCTCCTGGCGCGACGGAGTGGTGGCCCTCTGGACCCTGATCAAGTACCGCTTCGTGGACTAGGGACGGGCCGACCACCATGTGGAAGCACTACCTGTTGGGCATCGCCATCAGCTTGGCGGCAGTGTGGCTGTTCGTGAAGATGGTGCCGGTGGAGCAGATGGGCACCACCCTGGCCCACATGAAGCTGGTCTATCTGCTGCCCAACCTGGTCCTGTACGTCGCTTCCTATGCCCTGCGTGCGGTGCGCTGGCACTACCTGATGCGCCCGGTGGCGCGGGTCCCTTTCCGGCCCCTGTTCTCGGCCCTGATGATCGGCTTTCTGGGCAACAACCTCCTGCCCGCCCACCTGGGCGAGGTGGTGCGGGCCTACGTGCTGGGCCGCAGCCAGGGGGTCTCCTCCTCGGCCACCTTCGCCACCGTGGTCATGGAGCGAGTCTACGACGGCCTGACCGTGCTGCTGCTGCTTCTGGTGGTGCTGGTGTTCATGGACCTGCCCTCGGGCCGGGTGGCCGGGGCGGGACT
>MTPE01000369.1 GCA_002011835.1 Desulfarculaceae bacterium JdFR-95
CCTGCCTCTGCCCCGCCCCGGCCGGGCCCGCCCCCACGCCGAGAAACGAGACCATCAGCAACAGAATGGAGACCCAGCGCAACATCGCACCCCTCACAGTTAGCTTCCGGGATCGTTATAAACAATAAAATATAGCGCTGCAACAAAAAAATCCTGGACGAAAGCCGAGCTTTCTACAAGGGCTGACGCTCGATCCAGCGCTGGAACCTTTTTACCACAGCCCAGAAGTCGGCCACCGCCCTGCGGCCCTGGGGAGTGAGCCGGGCACCGCCGCCTCCCCGTCCTCCTGTCTGGGTCTCCACCAAGGGTTGTGAGGAAAGCTGGTTCATGTCCCGCACCAGCTTCCAGGCATGGGCGTAGCTCATGCCCATAGAACGGGCCGCGGCAGAGACAGACCCATACTGGTCTATACGTTCCAGGAGCACCACGCGGCCCCAAGACAGGTAGGTACGGCCCCGCTTCTCGATCCACAGGCGTCCTTTGAGACACAACTCGTGGTGAGGGGGGCTGGCGGCCATGGCGTTTTGATGTACGTGGCGTTTCTTGCGGGGCACGGTGTTCCCCCAGAGGACGAATGGTGGAAGCAACCCGGTTCCGATCATAATACCCGATGAAAGGGCTCTATGAGACAAGCGGAGTAAAGAGGCCGGGGCGGGGAGTGGTTCCCCGCCCCGGCTCTTTGGGGCCAGAAGGTTCGGCCAAGCTCCTCAGGAGGGGAGCACGTAGTGGGGCACGCCCTCGCGATAGACGCGGCCGATCTGGCCCTCGGCCACCATCTCGCGCAGGCAGTTGACCAGAAGCCCTTCCTCCTCGCCCAGGGTATCGCGCAGCTCGGCCAGCTCGAAGGCCCGCTTCTCGCGCTGAAGCAGGTTGGCCACCCGGGTGCGCACGAACTCCTCGGTGACGATGCCCATGAGGTCCTGGTCGAAGGCCAGGGCGCTGCGCTGGTTGCCGGGATAGACCTCCTCCCAGGGGCGGCGCAGGCTGGCGCCCAGGACCCAGCGCACGCGGGCGTTGTTGACCGTGCCGTAGAGGCCGGCCAGGCGCTCCTGCACCTGGGGGGTGCGCTCGATGGGCCCCAGCTCCGCGGCCAGGCGCACGAAGCTCTCCACGGTCTTGATGTATTCCTCGGGCAGGTTCAGGTCGGCGTGGGCCAGGGCGATGCGCCGGCGGTCCAGGCCGCAGAGGCCGAGCAGCTTCTTGATCAGGTTCACCCGGCTCCAGGTGTGGTCCAGGCCGTAGGAGTGGTGGCAGGACTCAGGGGGACAGCCGATGAGCAGTACCGCGTTGGCCCCCTCCAGGAAGGCACGGGCCATCACCGCGGGGTCGAGCTGGCCGATGCAGCCTACGCGCAGCAGGTAGAGACGGGGGTCGTAGGACATGGCCTTGACCCCGGCGTTGTCCGCCGCGGCCAGTCCGCCCCAGATGCAGCCGTAGGCCAGCACCTCGTCCGCGCCCAGGCTGCGGGCCAGGGCGGCCACCCGGGCCTCGTGCTGCAGAGAGCTGTTGTTCTGCAGGGTCAGCGCGTGGTAGGGGCAGGCCGCGGCGCAGGTGCCGCCGCCGGTACAGACCATGGGGTCCACGTGGCGGGGGATGTTGCCTCCCGGGCCTTCCACCGGCTCGATGCCGCCGCACTCGCAGATCTCCTTGCACAGCCCGCAGCCGATGCACTTGTTGGGGTCCACCACGCAGACCATGCGGGGGGCATACAGCTCGCCGCGCTGGGCGGCCAGCATCAGCTCCGCGGTCTTGACCGCAGCCCGCCGTCCCTGGCGCAGGGCCTCGTGCAGGTCACAGGGATAGCGGGCGCTGCCGGCCAGGAACACCTTGTCCCGTCCCTGCTGCTCGGGCCGCACCCGCGACTCGTGCACCTCCAGGAACCCGCCCGGGGCCGGCTCCAGGCCCAGGACCTGGGCCACCTTGCTGGCCTCCACTCCCACCGCCCGCTTGGGGGACAGGATCAGGCGGTCGTAGGGCACCTCGATCTCGATGTGGCTCACCGGGTCGCAGCAGGTCACGAACCCGGCCTGCACCGTGGGCCGCAGGGCCCCGTCGTAGGCGATCCACTGGATGCCCAACTGGCGCGACAGACGCCGCTCGCCCGCGGACAGGGGGATGGCCATGCGGTGGTTGTAGAGAATGGTGGCCTGGGTGGTGGGCGAGTGCTCCACCATGTATCGGGCCATGGACCAGGCCGAACGACAGGAGAGATAGGCGAACTGGGGAGTGCCCGCCTCGTAGTCGTTGACCCAGAATACCACCCGCCCCTCGGGCACGCCCTTGGTCCAGATGTGCTCCTCGGCCTCGGTGTGGCACATCACGGTCACGCCGTCGTGGCCGAAGTCCGAACCCTGGTTGAGCATCTGGCCGTCCAGACAGGCGATGATCATGCCCACCTGGAAGACCTTGGGCGGGGTGTCGTCCAGGAAGGAGAAGGTGACCTGGTAGTCGCCGGTGCGGCCGGTGAGGCTGGTGAGCTCACCCACGGTGATGCGCCGCACCAAGGGGCTGGAGTCCACCTCCTGCATGATCTTTTCCAGGCGGTCGTAGTAGTGGCGCTCGCCGGGGTAGTGTTCGTGCAGCATGCGCAGCTCGTCCCAGTAGTTGTCGGTCTGCACCGCGATGATGCACTCCACCCCGCGCCGGATCAGCTCCTGGGCCGCGGCATAGGTGGCGATGCCTCCGCCCAGGATCATCACCGGGCCCTTCATCTCCACCTTCACGTCCGGGCTGGGCTCCAGGGCCTCCAGGCCGGCCACCGCGGCCGAGATCAGCTTGTAGCCCTTGGCCGCCATCTGCTGGGGGTCCAGGTCGTGCACCTGGGCCACGTGGCCGCGCAGGTTGACCACGTCGATCTGGCCCTCGCGCAGCCCCACCTCTCTCAGCTCGCGCTCCAGCTTGGCCAGCATGATGCGGGCCTCGCAGCCGGCCACCACCAGCCGGTCGATGCCCTGCTCGCGGATGGTCTGGCGCAGGTTCTCCAGCCCCGGGGCCAGACAGGGGAAGGGCTCCACTGCGACATGGGACACGCGGGGGTCGTCCTGCAGCATCTTCTGCAGGGCGGCCAGGTCCACGCGGGGGGCTATGCGCTGGCCGCATTCACAAAGGAAGACGCCGATGCGGCTGTCGTTTGCCTGGTTGTGCTTCGCGCTCATGTTCACCTCTCCTCTTTGGGCCAGGGCCTAGCGCGCCAGTTCCACCTTGGGCTTGCCCCGCACCGCGTCCAGGCGGCGGCGCATGGCGCCGGTGGGGCAGACCGTGACACAGGAGCCGCAGGCCACGCAGTCGGAGCCGGGCTCCAGGTAGGGGGCGCCGATCTGCTTGTGCACGCCGCGGCCCACGGTGGAGATGGCGTTGGCGCCCACCACCTCGGCGCACACCCGCACGCACAGGCCGCAGAGGATGCAGTCCTGATCGGGGTCGTGGATGGCGAAGCGGGTGGAGGTCACGCCGTACTGGGCGGCCAGCTGGCGGATCTCCTCGCTGGCGGGGCACTCGGCCAGCAGCATCTCCAGGATCCAGCGCCGCACGTTCTTCACCCGCTCGCTGTCGGTGAACACCTTCAGACCCTCGGCCACGGGGTACATGCAGGAGATCACCACCTTGGACCAGTCGCCCTCGCGCAGCTCCACCACGCACAGGCGGCAGGCCCCGCTGGGCTTGACCGCCTCGTGGTAGCACAGGGTGGGGATGTGGATGCCGTATTTGCGGGCGGTCTCCAGCACGGTCCAGCCTTCCTGGGCCTGTACCTTCTGGCCGTCGATCTCGAACTCGACCATGGTCCTCGCTCCCTTCCCGGCCTAGAACACCTCGACCGCGCCGAACTCGCAGGTCTCCAGGCAGATGCCGCAGCGGATGCAGGCGCTCTCGTCGATGGCGTGGGGTTTCTTCTTCTCGCCGCTGATGGCGCCCTGGGGACACATGCGGGCGCAGGAGGT
>MTPE01000093.1 GCA_002011835.1 Desulfarculaceae bacterium JdFR-95
ACCAGCCCCGAGCGCCTGGAGCGGCTGGAGGCCCTGGTCAAGCGCCACCCCCACCCCCCCTTCCCTTACGACAACCACCGCTTCCTGCGCATCCGCACCCGGCTGATCGCCCTCTACGACGCGCCCGACACCGCCCGCCAGCGCCTGCAGGCCCTGGGCAAAGAGAAGGGCCGGGCACAACTGGCCCTCTACGGCCTGGCCCTGCTGGCCATGCGCGAGGGGCGCTTCGACCAGGCGCTGGAGCGCTTCGCCCGCCTCACCGGCCGCTGGGCCGAGGACGCCACGGTTCTGCGCGACCGGGGCATCTGCCGCCTGCGCCTGGGGCAGTATGCTCGGGCCCGGAGCCTGCTGCAGCGGGCCTTGGCCCTGGCGCCGAAGGACGAAGAGGCCCTGCTGGCCCTGGGTCAGAGCTACCTGCAGGACGACAAGCTGCCTCAGGCGGTGGAGACCCTGCGGCGGCTGGTGGCGCGCGACCCGGACAACGACCAGGCCCAGTACGACCTGGGGGTGGCCCTGGGGCGCCTGGGCCGGACCGCCGAGGCCTCCCTGCACCTGGGGTTGGCCTTCAAGGCCCGGGGGAATCGCCGGGCGGCGCGTTATCACCTGCAGCGGGCGGTGGCCGGCCTGGCCGGCCGGCCGGAGCTCCAGGCCCGGGCGCGCAAGGCCCTGGAGGCCCTGGAGGCGAAGCCGCCCGACCGCTCCTCCGAGCGCGGACCCCGCGGCTAGGAGGCCGGGGCGGCTCGCGGGGCCGTTCTCGACACCCGACCTGCTGTGGGGGCCGAAGCCTCCAGCCGAGGTAAGGACGGAGCAAAGACTTTCAGCGGGAGCGCGCAACGGACCTTTTGTCTGACGACGCCACCCGACGCGCTATGGGAGCCGGAGCCTCCGGCCGAGGTGGGAGCGGAGACGAGCCTACCAGCGGGAGCGTGCGACGGCCCTCTTGCCTGACGACGCCACCCGACCCGTTACGGGAGCCGAAGCCTTCGGCCGAGGTAGGGGCGGAGACGAGCCTGCCAGCGGGAGCGAAAAGCGGCCCTCCTGTCTGACGGCGTCACCCGACCCGTTATGGCTACCGGAGCCTCCGGCCGAGGTCAAGCACGGAGACGAGCCTGCCAGCGGGAGCGAAAAGCGGCCCTCCTGTCTGACGGCGTCACCCGACCCGTTATGGCTACCGGAGCCTCCGGCTGGCTAGGCGGCGTGGGGTTCGGCCAGGAGGGTCTTGACCCGGTTGTGGTCGTCCACCAGGACCACCACGGGCTGGTGGTGGGGGACCTCAGCTTCGTCCAGCCAGCAGGTGGTGACGATGATCAGCTTGTCGCCGGGCTGGCCTTTGCGGGCGGCGGCGCCGTTGAGGCAGATCACGCCGCTGCCGGCGGGGCCGGGGATGACATAGGTCTCGAAGCGCTCGCCGTTGTTGCAGTTGAAGACCTTGACCATCTCCCAGGGGGCCATCCGGGCGGCGTTCAGCAGGTCCTGGTCCACGGTGAGGCTGCCTTCGTATTCCAGGTCGGCCTGGGTGACGGTGACGCGGTGTAGTTTGGACTTCATGAGGTGACGCTGCATGTTCATCCCTCCGCCGGCGGCTCCAGGGCCAGGTTGTCGATGAGCCGGGTGGAGCCCAGCCAGACCGCGGTACACATGCGGGCGGGGCGGTCCAGGTGGGTGAGTGGCTCCAGGGTCTCGGCCTCCACCACCTCCAGGTATTCCACCCGTGCCCCTTCGGTGGCCTCAATCACCTCCCGGGCGGCGGCCACCAGGCGTGCCNCCTGGCGCTCGCCGGAGGCGGCCAGCTCGCGCGCGCGGTTGAGCCCCTGCCACAGGCAGGTGGCGCGCCGGCGCTCCGGGGCCGAGAGGTGGAGGTTGCGGCTGGACAGGGCCAGGCCGTCGTCTTCGCGCACCGTGGGGCGGCCCACCACTTCCACCCCCAGGTCCAGGTCGCGCACCATGCGCTGGATCACCTTGAGCTGCTGGTAGTCCTTCTCCCCGAACACGGCCAGGTGGGGCATCACGGCGTTGAACAGCTTGAGCACCACTGTGGTCACGCCGTCGAAGTGTCCCGGCCGGAAGGCTCCGCAGAGGCCCTGGGTCATGGGTCCCACGCTGACCGTGGTCTGGAAGCCCGGGGGGTACATGGCTTCGGCCTGGGGGTAGTAAACCACGTCCACGCCGTGCTCGGCGCAGGCGGCCAGGTCGCTCTCCCAGGTGCGGGGATAGCGCTCCAGGTCGTCCTTGCGGTCGAACTGCAGGGGGTTGACGAAGATGCTGACCACCAGGCGGTCGCAGTGGGCGCGGGCATAGTCCACCAGGGCCAGGTGGCCGGCGTGCAGAGCGCCCATGGTGGGCACAAAGCCGATGCGCTGGCCGCGGCCGCGCGCCGCCAGGCTGTCCTCCCGCATGCTGGCAGGGGTCTGGATTACGAGCGGTGTCTCTGGCAAGGCATCCCGTCCCGGTCGCCGGGGCCGCGGGTGGCGGGGCCTTTGGCCTGCCGGGGAGCATCCCTCCTCCGGCCACCCCTCAGGTGGGGGGACGGCCTCTTTCTGGCCCCTCCTCGTCCCGCCGCCCCTGGTCAATCCAAGCGGCTCGTGGTTGGCGGGGGTCGTCTCCGGCGCCTTCCCCCTTCTCGGCCTGCCCGGGGGCATGGGGGCACGACGTAGCATCCCGCTCCGGCATGCTTGGCGTCGTCCCCTGGGACCCCTCGCGCGGCCCTGGGGATGCACGGCGCGTCTCCCGCCTTGTGCATATGTTACCGCAGGCCGGCGGCGGTGTCCACCGCCGCCAGCCAACGGCCCTACCTGCTAACACGGCTCCCGGCGAGTGTCAAGGCTTTGTGCGGCTCTGCTCTGAGAGGGGGCGCAGGGGCTCCAGGGCGCGGGCCACCTGTCCCAGTTCGGGGATGGAGAGGGTCTCGGCCCGGCGGGCGGGGTCCAGGCCTGCGTCCTGGAGGACCTGGGCCACTTCTGCGCGCTCCAGGCGCAGGCCGCCGGCCAGGGAGTTAGCCAGGGTCTTGCGCCGCCGGCTGAAGGCGGCGCGGACCACGCGGGTGAACCAGGCCGCCTCCTCCGGCCCGGCCAGGGGCACCAGCGGCTGGGGCCGCGGGGTGAGGTGCACCACGCGGCTGGACACCGCCGGCCGGGGGAAGAACACCTTGGGCCCCACCACCATGCCCAGCTCCACCCGGCACCAGTTCTGGGCCACCACCGACAGGCGGCCATAGGTCTTGCTGCCGGGCCCGGCCACCAGGCGCTCGCCCACCTCGCGCTGGAGCAGCAGGGTGGCCCGCCGCCAGTGGGCCCGCGCCGCGATGAGCGAGAACAACAAGGGCGAGGTGAGGGCATAGGGCAGGTTGCCCACCACCACCACCGGCCCGCCCGCCTGCCGGGCCAGCTCGGCCCAGTCCAGGCGCAAGGCGTCGGCGTGGCGCGGCTCCACGTTGTCCACCCCTGCGGCGGCCAGCACCTCCTGCAGGGCGGCGAACACCCCCCGGTCCACCTCCACCGCGATCACNCGCCGCGCCAGGGGGGCCAGGGCCNGGGTGAGCGCGCCCAGCCCGGCGCCGATCTCCACCACGGTGTCGGTNGGGTCGATCNCGGCGCTGCGGGCGATGGCCGCGGCGGTGGCGGGNTGGGTGAGGAAGCTCTGGCCGCGCTGGCGCGAGGCGGCCAGGCCGTGGGCGCGCAGTATCTGGCGGGGGTGGGGCATGCCAGCCGTCCCTCCCGGTGAGTGCGGTGTCTATCCCGGCATCGCGGCCGCGGCCTGGCCGGGCAGCAGCCCTCCCCGGGGCAGGCGGCTGACCGCATCGGCCTCCCAGGCCAGGCGCTCGCCCCGGGCCAGGCGCACCGCTCCCGCCGCGGCGATCATGGCCGCGTTGTCGGTGCACAACTCCGGCGGGGGCACGAACAGCTCCAGGCCGTGGGCCTCGGCCGCCTCG
>MTPE01000281.1 GCA_002011835.1 Desulfarculaceae bacterium JdFR-95
CTGGTCAAGGGGGGAGACTGGCCGCCGGAGCGGATCGTGGGGGCCGATCTGGTGCGGGCCCGCGGCGGCGAGGTCCACAGCCTGCCCCTGGTGGAAGGCATATCCACCACCGCCCTGGTGGAACGCATCCGGGCCGCGGCCCGGGGATGAGAGGAAGCGGCGATGGCCGAACAGACAGGGCAAGAACAGGAAGCCAAGGGCTGCCTGAGTTGGTTCAATCCCTTGGCGGCCGATCTGGGGCTGGCAGGGCGCCTGGTGCGGCTGGTGCTGCTGTTGGCCCTTTTGTATGTGGTCGGTGCGCCCGTGGTGATGGTCTATGAGTACGGGAGGGCCTTCCCCGAGCCCTTCGACCCTCGGCCCCAGCCCATCGCGGGCCAGGACGCCGGCGCCGCCCCCGCCCCGCCGCCACGGGGGGTGGTGTTCACCGACACCCTCATCCGCCTCAGCGAGCGCATGCTGGTGTCCTGGCTGCCCAACGACGTGATCTATCCCAGCATCTTCCTGGACAACCCCCAGAACTTCCAGTTGGGGGAGTTGGAGGTGCTGCGCTATTGTGCCCGGGTGTTGCGGGACAAGCTGAGCCGCCAGCGTACCACGGACAAGATCGACCCCCATGCCGACCGGGCCTTCACCGACCTGGCCAACAACCCCCGGCTGTGGATATTCCCCTCGGCCGAGGGCAAGCTGCGTGACGCAGTGCGGGCGCTCAAGGCCTACCGCCGGGGGCTGGAGACGGGCAGCAGCAACTTCTACCCCCGGGCGGACAACCTGATCGAGCTCCTGGACCAGCTTACCAGCCTGCTGGGCGGGGTGGACACCCGCNTGGCCAACGCCCCCCGCGACTGGCGCCAGCGCCTGAGCGAAGAGACCGCCGGTGACCGCTACACCGAGGGCGAGCGGCCCCAGCGGGTGCAGGTGCCCTGGACCCAGATCGACGACAACTTCTACTTCGCCCGCGGTGTGGCCTATGCCCTGCGCGAGGTGCTGATGGCGGTGGACTGGGAGTTCCGCGACATCCTGCGCATCAAGCGTTCCACCGAGCTGATGCAGAACGTGATCGCCGAGCTGGCCCTGGCCGACTTCGAGCCCTGGGTGGTGCTCAACGGCGACCGCGACAGCATATTCGCCAACCACAGCCTCAAGCTGATGGCCACCCTGGAGGACGTGCGCCAGAAGCTGATCAACCTCCAGCACATGCTGGAACGTTGAGGGGAGGAGGTGGCCCGTGTCCGGGGACAGCCTGCAGTGCGCCATGTGCCTGTTCTGCGCCGAGATCACCTCCGAGACCGTACGCTGCACCAATGCGGACCTGGCCTCGGAGGGACAATGGGAGCAGATCTACATGGTCCAGGGCTTCCTGGAGTTCCCCCACCCCGATCCCAAGGATCCGCCCTGTTTCTGGTTCGTGCACAAGCGCTAGGGAGGGGGGCTTAGGCCGGAGCAGGGGACGGTCCTGCCGCAGTAGATAGCGCCGGGTGGAGTGGGGGAATGGCTTCCCGCGGGAAGCAGCAGAGGATACCGCCTTGGCTTCGGCACATCCATTAAGAACAAAAAGCTTGCCATCCTGATCGGAGACGGCGGGAAGGCCGCCGCGCCGGGGGTAGGGTCAGATGTCGCAGCGCTTCATGTGCTGGCACACGTACTCGAACAGGTCGCACACGCGCAGGAAGCCCACCACCTGCTTCTCTCGGCCCCGGGTCACCAGAAGCCCCATGTGCTTGCCCAAGATCATCTGATGCACGGCCTCGGCCAGGGTGGCGTTCTCGTCCACGTACTCGTGTTCGTCGGGTACGGACATGAACTCGCGCACGTGCATCATGGCGGCCTTGCGGCACAGCTCGTCCAAGGGGTCGTTCCACAGGCCGTGTTCCTCCACTGCCGCGCGTACCAGCTCTGGGTTGAGACCGAAGTGGCTGAGCAGGGTAGGCTCGCGGTACTTGGGCTCCAGGGCCTGCAGGCAGTCCCACAGACTGAGCTTGCCCACCACCTGGCCCTCCTCGTCCACCACCAGCAGGGCACGGGGTTTGTATATGCGATCCTGCAAGGAATCGTGGGCCTTCTCCAGGCTGGTGGTGGCCTCATAGAGGGTGGCCTCCACGCTTATGGTGGGATATTGCTCCAGGGGGATCATCAGTTGCTTGACCAAGGTCTGCATGTCCTACTCTCCCTTTCTCTACGCTCGGCCGGCACCTAGAGGTTGGCGCTCTCCAGGGCCTGGCGGGCGGTCTCCAGGATGCCCTCGGGGAAGCCCACGATGGGATAGATGACCAGGAAGCCCAGCACCCAGACCACGGCCATGCTGAGCACCCAGAGCAGGAAGCCATACTTGACGAAGTCCATGGGGTGTATGGCCCGCTTGCCGGTGTCGGGATAGACGCCCAGGCCGTAGACGATGGCGTTGTTGGGCGTGCCCACGATGAGGAAGTGGGCGAAGCTGGTGGCAAAGGCCACGGCCAGACCCACGGCCCAGGGCTCACCCGCCACCCCGGTCATGATGCCCATGGGGATCACGATGGGACCCAACAGGGCGGTGGTGCCGGCGTCGGACATGAAGTTGGTCATCAGCCCCGACAGCCCCGACAAGCCGATCCACAGGCCCACGCCCCGGTCCATGCCCACCTGGGAGAGGATGTCCAGGAAGGTCTGGGCCAGCCACAGGGCAGCGCCGGACTCCTTGAGCAAGGCGCCCAGGGTGAGCGCACCGCAGTACATGAACCAGGCGTCCCAGGAGATGCCGCCCAGGATCTTGCGCCAGTTGGTGGTGCGGAAGATGACCGGGATGAGCAGGGCCAACAGCGAGGGACCTCCCAGACCCAGCTCCTCGCCGCCCAGGATCCACAAGAACAGGATGAGCAGCAGCATGCCGAAGGTCACCATCTCGGCGTAGGACATGCGTCCCATCGTGCGGGTCTCGTCCTTGATGGCGGCCAGCCCTGGCGTGAGGTCCTTGGTCTTGATGTTGCGCTTGAACATGATGAGCATGTAGATCGCCACCAACAGGCCCAGGACCGGCACCAGGGGCAGGCCGTACTTCATCCAGGTGAAGAAGTCCATGGGCACGTTGTACTCGCTCCAGAAGCCCATCATGATCACGTTGCGGCCGCCGGCCGCGGGCGAGCCCACCCCGCCCACGTTGAGGGCGTAACACAGGGAGAACAACAGGAACTTGGCCAGGGCGGGGTCGTGTTCGATCTTGCCCCCCTCACTGCGCGCCGCCACCGCGCCCAGGTACACCGCCATCATCACCGGGGTCATGAAGGCGCACATGGCGTGGGCGCTGATGAAAGAACCCACGACGGCCATGCTGATGCACAGCACGAACACCGGCACCAGAAAGCCGCGGGTCCAGCCCAACAGCCAGGCCGCCAAGCGCTTGTGCAGACCCACGTCCACCACCGCCACCCCCATGGCCAACACCCCCAGGAGGAACAAGGGGGCATCGCCGGCAAAGGTCTTGCCGATCATCTTCTTGGGCAGCAGGTGGAGGAAGTAGGCCAGCATGGGCATGAGTACGCCGGTCAGGCCGATGGGTATGGCCTCGGTGGCGAAGAAGATCACGGCCATGGGGATGATCCCCAACACGATCATGGTNTTGTGGGCCGCCTCCTCCACGCTGGCGGCCACGCCCCACTCCATCATCTTCTTGGCGAAGCCGTGCTCCGCCACCACTGCGGTCACGCTCTGGGGTACGGGCAGCACGAAGCCGATCAGGATGAATATGCCCAGACCCACGCATATCCACAGCAGCTTGTTGGCCAGGATGCCGCCTCCGCCGCTGTCGTGCTCCAACTCGTGGCTCATCTGCTCTCTCCTCCGGGCAATGCGTTGTCACCGGCTCGGTTTCCTTCTCTCCGTCTGAGTCGCGGCCGGGCCGTGGGGAACCCCCCTCTCTCACCACGGTCCGGCCGCGGATTCA
>MTPE01000003.1 GCA_002011835.1 Desulfarculaceae bacterium JdFR-95
CCTGCACGTCCCCCCCGCAGCGGGCCAGGTGGTGCCGCAGGTAGCGCTCCTCGAAGGCCCGGGCCAGCTGGCGGCCGGCCGCCTCCAGGGCCTGGCCGTGGGGCAGCTCCAACAGGGAAGGGTCCACGGCCAGGGACATGCTCTCCACCCCCTCCAGGGGGCGCAGGTCCTCCAGCTCCAACACCGGTCCCGCGGCCATGAGCACCGCCCGCTCCAGGGTGTTCTCCAGCTCGCGCAGGTTGCCCGGCCAGTCCTGGGCCAACAGCCACTTCAGGGCCGCGTCGCTGAGCCGCTCCACCGCCTTGCCGTACAGGCGGCGGTAGGTCTCCAGGAAGTGGGCGGCCAACAGGGGGATGTCCTCCCGCCGGGCCCGCAGGGGGGGCAGCTCCAGCACGAAGCGGGTGAGCTGGCCGGCCAGCTCGGGGTCGATGTGCTCCGGTCCGGGCAATAGTCCCGGGTCCTCCTCACAGGTGGCCAGCAGGCGCACGTCGCTGCTCATCTGGTGCTCGCCCCCCACCGGGGTGAAGCGCCCCAGGGCCAGGAATTCGGCCAGGGCCCGCTGCGCCGCCCGGGGCAGGCTCCACACCTCGGTCAAGAGCAGGGTGCCGCGGTGGGCGCGGGCCAACAGCCCGGGCCGGCCCGGCCGGCCCAGCAGGGCGGCGGGGGCCTCCTCGGGAGAGAGGGCCGCAGGCCAGTTCCAGCAAGGGGCCGGCGGCGCGGGGCCCGGCGTGGTGCATGGCCCGGGCCAGGAAGCTGCGGCCGGTGCCGAACTCGCCCCGGATCAACACCGGCACCGCCTCGGCGGCCAGTTTGCGGGCCTGGGCCACCACCCGGCGCATGTGGGGCCCGCTGCCGATCAGGCCCTCCAGGTGGTAGCGCCGGGCCAGGGCCCGCTTGAGCGCGCTGTTCTCGCGCTTGAGGGCCAACCAGCCCAACACCTGGCGCAGGGTGACCAACAGCTGCTCCTTGGCGAAGGGCTTGGTGAGGAAGCCGGCCGCGCCCAGGCGCATGGCCTCCACCGCAGTGGGAATGGTGCCGTAGGCCGTGACCATCACCACCTCGGTGTCGGGGTGGTGGCGGCGGATGTACTCCAACAGCTCCAGGCCCTCCACCCCGGGCATGCGCAGGTCCAGCAGCACCAGGTCCCAGAGCTGGGTGTCCAGGGCTGCGGGCAGCTCTTGGGCCTGGGTCACCGCCCGGGTGTGGTAGGGGGTGTTCTCCCGGATGATGCGCTCGATCAGCTCGCACATGTAGGGTTCGTCGTCCACCACCAGGATGCTGGCCTCGGCCGGGGGCTCCAGGTTGGGGGAGGGGTCGGTGGCGACATCGGGGTCTGCAGAGGGCAAGCGGGTCACGATACCTCCTTTTCCTCGGCCAGGGGCAGGCGCAGGGTGAAGCGGGTGCCCCCGGCCTCCTCGCGGCCGGGGGGCGGGCTCTGGCAGACGATGGTGCCGCCGGCCTCGCGCACGATGCCATAGGCCACCCACAGGCCCAGGCCGGTGCCCTGGCCCACCTCCTTGGTGGTGAAAAAGGGGTCGAAGATGTGTTCCTGGTGCTCGGGGGGGATGCCGCAGCCGGTGTCCTCGATGGCGATCTCGATGTAACGCCGGCCCGCCGGCAGCGTGCCGTGCAGGGTGCCCTGGCGAGGGGGCTTGGTGCGCAGGGCCGCCTCCACCATGAGCCGGCCGCCACCGGGCATGGCCTCCATGGCGTTGGCGATGAGGTTCAGGAACACCTGCTGCATGGCCGGCCGGAGCCGGAGTGGGGGGCAGCTCCTGGGGCAGACGCACCTCCAGCTCGATGCCCCGCTCGGACAGGACCCCGGAGACCATCTCCAGCACCGCGCGCAGGGCCGCCACCAGGTCTCCTCCGCTCCCCCCCAGGTCGGAGAGCCGGCTGTAGCTGAGCAGGCCGTCCACGATGCGCTTGCACTCCTGGCCCTGCTGGTGGATGATCTCCAGCTCGCGGCGTCCCTCGGCCCCCGGCGGGGTGCGGTCCAAGAGCAGCTCGCAGAAGCCCAGCAGCACCCCCAGGGGGTTGTTGACCTGGTGGGCCACGCCTGCGGCCAACAGCCCCAGGGAGGCCAGGCGTTCGGTCTCCCACAGCTTGTGGTCCCGCAGCTTCTGGTCGCTGAGGTCGCGCAGTATGAGCAGCAGGCTCTGGTCCCAGGGGTTGCCGATGGTGCGGGCCACCACCTCCAGGTAGCGCTCGCGGCCGGCGAAGTGCAGCCACCGGCCTTCCAGGCGGGCCTCGCCCTGGGCCAGGGCCTGGCGCAACAGCTGGCGGAAACGGGGGGCGCTCTTGGGGTCCAGGTGCTCTTCCAGGTACTTGCCCACCACCTGGCGGGAGTCCTCCACCTCCAGCAGATGGCGGGCCTCCCGGTTCAGTTCCAGGTAGCGGCCCTCGCGGTCCAGGAGGATGACCAGGGCGTCGTAGTGGTCCATCAGCGCCCGTTCCACCTGGCGCCGGCGCTCCAGGGCCTCGGCCCGCAGGCGCACCTGGTGGGCCACCTCGGCCTGCCAGGCGGCCAAGCGCGCGCGCAGGTGGACCAGGGCCGCCAAGAGCAGCCCCAGGCCCGCCACCATGACCAGAAGCGGCCCTGCCGGCGGGGCCAGCCAGGCCCAGCCCCGCCACCAGCCGGCCAGGGACAGCCCGGCCACGGCCATCAACCCCGCCAGATACCAACCCAGGAAGCCCAGGCTCACGGCTCGTCCTCCCCACTTCCCCGACTGCGGCGGCGGGCATAGGTGATGCCGTAGTCGCGCATCTTCTGGCGCAGGGTGCGGGGTTTTATCTCCAGAAGCTCCGCGGCGCGGGTGCGGTTGCCGCCGGTGGCCTCCAGGGCCCTGAGGATCAGCTCCCGCTCCAGGCGGCGGCGGGCGCGCCACAGGGGCTCGACGCCCGCTGCTCCTGCCGGGGAGGCCGCGGCAGCGGAAGCAGGAGCGGCCGGGGCCAGGGGCAGGTCCGCCGGCACCTGGCCGGAGTCCTCCAGGCCCTGGAAGAACTCCGGGGGCAGGTCCTCCACCGTGATCACCGGCCGGGTGGCCGTGAGGAAGATGCGCTCCAGGAAGTTCTTGAGCTGGCGCACGTTGCCCGGCCAGGGGTGGCGCATGAGCAGGGCCATGACCTCCTCGCTCACCGTGACCCGCTCCTTCTGGTGCAGGGTGGCGAAGCGCTCCAGGAAGTGGTGCACGAACTGGGGGATGGCCTCCCGCCGCTCGCGCAAGGGGGGCAGGTGTATGGGGATCACCTGGAGGCGGTAGTAGAGGTCCTTGCGGAAGCGGCCCTTGCGCACCTCCTCGGCCAGGTCCTTGTTGGTGGCGGCCACGATACGCACGTCCACCCGGATGGGCTTCTCCCCTCCGATGCGGCGGAACCAGCCGTCTTCCAGCACGCGCAGGAAGTCCACCTGGTTCTCGGGCGAGATCTCGGAGACCTCGTCCAGGAACAGGGTGCCGCCGTGGGCCTGCTCGAAGCGGCCCCGCACCCGACGCACCGCGCCGGTGAAGGCGCCGGCCTCGTGTCCGAACAGCTTGCTGGCGAACAGGTCGCCGGACAGGGCCCCGCAGTTGACGGGCACGAAGGGCTTGTCCCGGCGGGGGCTGAGCTGGTGGATGATGCGGGCCAACAGCTCCTTGCCCGTGCCGCTCTCGCCGGAGATGAGCACGTTGGCCTTGTAGGCGGCCACCTTCTGCACCAGGGCCATGATGGAGCGCAGTTGCTCGCTGGCCACCACGTACTCTTGGTAGAGGTCGGGCTGCAGGCGCTGGTGCAGGGAGAGTGTCTTTGCCGTGGGCACGGTGTTGCCTCTTGGCGGTTGTGGTGTGTTTAGATTGTGGCCTATCGGCAAAAAAATGTCAACTTTGCCCTCCCCGCCCCGCGCAAAGCGGCATANNTATGCCGCTTT
>MTPE01000433.1 GCA_002011835.1 Desulfarculaceae bacterium JdFR-95
GTGGTAGAATCATCCCGGGCCGGCCCTGTCAAGGCTGGCCTGAAGGCCACCCTGGAAGGGCTTTGGCCTTGACAGGGCCGGCCCGGGATGAACAAGATCGTGCGCTCGTCTTTGCGAGGAAAATGATATAAAAAGAGCGCTACACGGATTCGTGGCCTCGGTATTCCAATTGTAGGCCAAGCGCAAAACCATATCATTTTCCTCGCAAAGACGACGAAATATCATCTCAGCCCCTGTACTGAGGGCCTGGGCCGTAATCCCTAGGTGCCTCTTACCCCCGCCGTTTGCCGGATGAGCCACTAGAAAGGGGTTGGCCTGCACCCCGCGCCGGGTACGGAAAGACAGCGGGACTCGCTCTCCCTTCAGCCGAACAGGCCCTCGGCGGCCAGGGCCTCGATCTCGTCTTGGGAATAGCCCAGCTCGGCCATGACCTGGCGGTTGTGGGCGTCCGGGGGCGGGCCGGCGTGGCGGTAGCGGGGCGGGGTGCGGGAGAACTTCAGGGGGTGGGCCAGTTGGCGCACGGTGTAGCTGCCGTCGGCCGCGGGCACCTCCACCACCCAACCGCGGGCCCGGGCCAGCTCGCCCTCCAGGGCCTCGCCCAGGCCCTCCACCGGCTCCACGCAGGCGTCCAGCTCGGCGAACACCTCCTGCCACTGGGCCAGGGTGCGCGAGGCCATGATCCGGCGCAGCTCGGCCTTGCGCCGGGCCAGCTCAGGGGGCTGGACCCCCTCCTCGGCCCACTGCGGCCGGCCGATGGCCTGGCAGAAGGCGCGGAAGAACTGCGGCTCCAGGCCGCCGAAGGCCAGCCAGCGCCCGTCGGCGGTCTGGTAGAAGTCGTAGAGCGAGCCGCCGTTGAGCAGGGTGGACTCGTAGGTAGGCTCCGGCCCTCCGGCCAGGAAGCAGGCCGCGGCCAGGGCGTTGAAGGGCACCACCCCGTCGGTCATGGCCACGTCCAGGTGCTGTCCCTCTCCGGTGCGGCTGCGGTGGATCACCGCGGCCAGGANGGCNATCACCACGCCNTGGGCCCCGGCGGCCACGTCGGCGATCTGCATGCCGCTCAGGGTGGGGCCGCTGTCCGCCCGGCCGGAGTGGGACATCAGCCCCGCGCGGGAGAGGTAATTTATGTCGTGGCCGGCGCGGGCGGCCAGGGGTCCGTCCTGGCCGTAGCCGGTGAGGGAGCAGTAGATCAGGCCGGGGTGTTGGCGGCTGAGCTGGTCATAGCCCAGGCCCAGGCGCTCCATCACCCCGGGACGGAACTGCTCCACCAGCACGTCGTGGCTCTGCAGCAGGCGCGAGACCACCTCGCGGCCGCGGGGGTGCTTCAGGTTCAGGGTGATGCGGCGTTTGTTGCGGTAGAGCCAGGCCGTGGCCGCGCTGGTGCCGTCGGGCAGGAAGGGGGGCATCTGTGCGGTCACGTCGTGGCGGCCCGGGGCGGTGATACANAACACCTCGGCCCCCAGGTCGGCCAGCATGAGGGTGGCGTAGGGGCCGGGCAGCAAGGTGGTGAAGTCCAGGACCTTCAGTCCGCGCAGGGGTGGGTGCATGGCCTCGCTTCCTGCTGAGGGGGGTTCCTTTTCGGTTCCCAGTAAGTCGATGTTATCATGGCGCTGAGGAGCGGGGGTAGGGCTCGAGACAAGGGAGGCCGAAGGTGGTGGACCTGGGTGCGTTCTTCCTCAGCTGGACGCCGGTGGTGCTGCTCACCGTGCTGGCGGTGGTGTTCCGGCGGCCGGCCTTGGAGATGTCGATCTATGGCACGCTCTTCACCCTGGGGCTGGTGGTGTGGGGTTTCGGCACGCCCTGGTCGGTGGCGCTGATGGCCGGGCTGGACGGGGTGCTGACCACCTTGCCCCTGTTGCTGGTGATCTTCGCCGGCATCCTGCTGTCCAACCTGCTTTTCGCCACCGGCACCCTGCGTCGCATCGTGGACTGGTTTATGGGGGGCTTGCGCACGGCCTACGCCCGCAGTCTGTTGATCACCCTGGGGGTGGGCAACTTCCTGGAGGGCGCGGGGGTGATCGCCGAGCCGGTGGTGGCGCCCATGCTGGCGGCGGCCGGGGTGGGGCCGGCGGGCTCGGCGGCGCTTTCCATCGTGGGCTACTCCGGCCTGATGACCCTGGAGATGGCCGGGATCATCCTCACCGTGCTCTCCCTGGTCACGGGGTTGCCCCTGGGTGAGCTGGGGGTGGCCTCGGCCTGGCTGTCCATACCCGCCACTCTGGCCATGGCCGCCTGCGTGCCCATCTTCCTGCCCCGGCCTTGGCCGGGGCTCAAGGGCTGGCTGGGGGTGATGACCTGCGGCATGGTGTTGGGCCTGGCCGCCCTGGCCGCGGTGAGCTGGCTGGCGGTGTCGGTTTCGGGCATGGTGGCCGGTTTGGCCTTGATCCTGGTCATGATCCTGGCGGGAGGCGGGGGTCTCAGCTTCCGGGGCGGCATCTGGCGCGACCTGGCCCCCTTCGCCCTTCTGTTGGCGGCGCTGCTGTTGCTCAACCTGGTGCCCCCGCTCAAGGAGCTGACCTTCCACCGCCTGAGCCTGCAGGTGAAGGTGATCCCGGTGCACACCATCACCTTCCGGCCCCTGTTCTCGGCCTATCTCTACCTGTTCGCCGCCTTCGCCCTGGCCGCCTGGCTGTTCGGGGTGCGGGGGGAGCAGTTGCGCGAGGTCTTGGCCTCGGGGCTGAGCAAGGGCTGGCGGGCCTCGCTGGCCATGGCCCTGTTCGGAGGCATGGGCCAGATCATTGCCTACTCCGGCTACGGCCCCGGCTTCGCGGAGCTGAACCACCCCGGCAACCTGCCCTGGGTGATGGCCCACGGCCTGGCCGCCTACGCCGGGGGGGCCTATCCGGTGTTCGTGCCCCTTTTGGGCTGGGTGGGCACCTTCCTCACCGGCTATGGCGTGGCCTCGTTGATGCTGTTCGCCCAGTTGCAGGTGGACGCGGCCCACCTGATGGGGGTGAGTGCGGTGTGGCTGGCCTCGGGCCTGGCGGTGGGGGCCTCGTTGGGCTCCATCTCCTCGCCCTTCAAGATCGCCATCGCCACGCCCATGTGCGGGGCCCTGGGGCAGGAGGGGGCCATCCTGCGCCTGACCATCCCCTTGGGGGTGGCGGCCTCGCTGCTGATTGGGGTGGTGTTGTGGGCGGCGCTGTAGGGAGAGGGAGAAGGCTCATCCGGCAGATGGCCAGGGTGAGAGGCACCTCGGGACTAGGGCCCAGGCCGTCGGCACAGGGGGGTAGATGATACTTCGTCGTCTTTGCGAGGGAAATGACATGGTTCCTCACTGGGACCACAACCGGGATACCGCGGCCCTCAATCCGTCTCGTATTCCTTCTCGGGTCATTTTCCTCGCAAAGACGAGCACCCGATCTTCTTCATCCCGGGCCGGCCTTGTCAAGGCCATGAGCCCATAAGGGTGGCCTTCGGGCCAGCCTTGACAAGGCCGGCCCGGGATGATCTTGTCGCCACCCCGGCGTCTGCCGGATGAGCCAGAAAGAAGGCGGCGGCCCGGGAGGGCCGGGGCGTGGGGGGCGCGGGTTGACGCCCGCCTCGCGCGGACCGCCGCCGTGGGGGGGCTGCGGTCAGGCCTCGGGCTCGGGGGCGGGGTCCTCGCCCGCACGGGGCATCTGGGCCGCGGCCAGGACCTTGAGCTTGACCGCGGTGGGCAGGCGCAGCTTGTTCTCCCGCGTGCAGGGCACCTCGCTCCCGCCCAGGGGGCTGGTCACCCCCTCCCAGTCCAACAGCACGTAGTCCAGCACCTCCTCGTTGATCTTGCGCCGGTCGGGGTCGCGGCGGTGGCGGCGCTCGATGGCGGTGAGGGTGGCCGAGTCGATACGGCGCAGCCACAGGCGGGCGCCGTCCACCTCAATGGGGAAGCGTTCCTC